>NZ_JBFPFM010000008.1:0-123079 GCF_047977705.1 Curtobacterium sp. LFS084 | reverse complement strand
CGCCGGTGCTGCCGCAGCCGGAGCGGCCGGGGCAGCACGCGCCGACGAGGCGACGCAGGCCATGCCGGCGCCGGGCGCCTCCGGGAACGACGCGGCGACGCGCGCGATGCCGACCGCGTCCCCGGGTGCCGAGGACGCGACCCGCGTGATGGACACGCACCGCCCGAGCGCCGCCGACGACGTCGCGACCACCGTGCTCGGCGCGCAGGCGTCCCGCGGCGCCACCGGTGCGTCGGCCGCCGGTGGTCGGCCCGGCGGTCCGGCCGGCCCGGTCCCGACCCCCTCGGCAGCGGCAGGGGACGACCGACCCCGTCGTCGGCGCGGCGCGATCATCGCGGCCGTGGTGGTCGTCGTGCTCGTGCTCGCCGGCATCGTCGTGGCCGTGGTCGCCCTGGGCGGTGACGACGGGTCGACGCCGGCCCCGACCGAGTCGAGCTCGTCGTCGACGGACGACCAGCAGCCGTCCCAGCCGGCCGAACAGCCCTCCGAACCCGCGGACCAACCGTCGGAGCCCGCCGAGCAACCCTCCGAACCGGCCGAGCAGCCGTCCGAACCGGCCGAGCAGCCGTCCGAGCCCGCGCAGCCGAGCGACCCGGCCGACGAGCCGTCGGTGGGGCCGGAGCCCTCGGCCCCGGCGAGCAACCCCGTCCAGGCACCGCAGGACGGCGCGGACCCGGCCGTCGACACGAGCGGACCCGGGAACACCGGGAACACCGGACCGGGGAACTCCGGCAACGCTCCCGGTCACAACAAGGGCTGACACGCCGGGGGTTCTCCTCCAGACGCTGGAGCAAATACGCTGAGCCGGTGCGAGAACTGCAACGGAGCGGTGGCCCGACGACGGCCGTCGCCGCGCGGAACGGCGTCGGCTTCGACTCGGCCGAGGGCTTCCTGGTCGAACGTCCCTCCGGCGACCACGTCGCCGAGGCGGCCGTGCCCGGGTTCGCCGGGCGGGCGATCGAGCCGGGTGACGAGCTGTCGTGGGTGTGGTTCCCGGAGCGGGTCCTGCCCGACGGCCGCACGGAACCGACCGAGGCCGACCTGCCGCACTTCTGGGACGCCACGGCGTTCGTGGTGGACGTCGTCTGCACCGACGACAGCAGGCTGAGCGACACGGCCCACGACCAGTACGGCGACGCGCTCACACCCGCGGCGCAGGCGGCCGCGCGCAAGCAGTGGGTCGACCAGTGGAACCGTCGCGCGGTCGACCTCACGCCGCTCGCGGGCCGGGTCGTGGACCGCCTGGAGGCGCGGCTCGGCTCCGACCCGCACCCCACGACCGCAGACCGGTCACGCCCGGCGCTCCGTGGCTGGCTCGACGCCGTCCGCATCGGTCCCGCGCGCCCGACCCCGAGCACCCCGCTCGACCACGTCCGCACGACCCGCGGCACGCAGGCGTCCGCCCGGTTCTCCCGCGGCAACAACGCCCCGCTGGTCGGCCTCCCGCACGGCGGGGTCTTCGGGCTGCCGATGACCGACGCCTCGAGCAACCGCTGGCCGTACGCCTACCAGGAGCACGACCGCACCGACGCGACCGGTCGGGTGCGCCCGGCGATCCAGGGGTTCGCGACGAGCCACATCCCGTCGCCGTGGATGGGGGACCGCGGCGTCTTCCAGGTCATGCCGTCGCCGCTCGACGCGCCGGACACGGACCGGGCCGCCCGCGCGCTCGGGTTCGACCACGACCACGAGCAGGACGGCCCGCACCGCTACCGGGTCGACCTCGACCAGGGCGTCACGGCCGAGATGACCGCGGGGGAGTTCGCCCTCGGCTTCCGGTTCACCGGCGCCCGGAGCATCGTGCTCGACCACCACGGCCGGGTCTCGGACGTCTCGGTGACGGTCACGGACGGCACCGCCGTGGTCGAGGCCCTGCTCGACGACCGCCCCGGCACCCCGCCGCACTTCGTGCACGTCCGGATCCCCGGCGCGGCCTCCGACCACACGACGTCCGGCGAGCAGCAGCTCCGCGGGTGGATCGGTCTCGGCGACGCCACCGGGACCGACGTGCTGCTCGGCATCTCGACGGTCTCGTTCGAGGACGCCCGCGCGAACCTCGACGCCGCCGGCCCGTTCGACACCATGCGGGCCCGCGCGGAGCGGCTCTGGACGGACGAGCTCGGCACCCTGTCGTTCGAGGGCGCGACCCCCGACCAGCTCACGAGCCTGTACTCCGGCCTGTACCGGCTGTTCCTCTACCCGAACCGTGCCGGCGAGACCGCTCGGGACGGGGTTCCCCGGCACCGTTCCCCGTACGGTTCCGTGCAGGAGTCCCCGATCCGCGACGAACCCGGTCCCGAGGTGGTCGAGGGCCCGTTCACCACCACGAACGGCTTCTGGGACACCTACCGGACCGCCTGGCCGCTGCTCGCCCTGCTCACCCCGGACACCGCCGGCGAACTCGCGCAGGGCTTCGTCGAGCACCACCACGACGGCGGGTGGACGCCCCGGTGGAGTGCCCCCGGTGCCGAGGACTGCATGACCGGCACGACGAGCGACACCGTCTTCGCGGACCTCGCCGTGAAGGGCATCGCCGGCTTCGACCTCGCGCATGCCTACCGCAGCGCACTGCGCAACGCGACCGTCCCGCCACGGGACGAGCGCGTCGGACGCAAGGGGAGCCTCCCGGGCGCCTTCCGCGGCCACGTCGACACGGCGACCCACGAGGGGATGAGCTGGACCCTCGACGCGGCCATCAACGACTGGGGGCTCGCGGTGATGGCGGGCCTGCTCGCCTCGCGCGCTCGGACCCCCGCGGACCTCGCACGGTACGAGGCCGAGTCGGAGTGGTTCGCCCGTCGCTCGCTGCAGTACCGGAACGTCTTCGACTCCGAGCGCGGCTTCTTCATCGGCCGCGACCCCGACGGCTCCTGGCGGGTCGGCACCGAGTTCGACCCGCGCGACTGGGGCGACGACTACACCGAGACGAACGCGTGGGGGACCGCCTTCACGGCTCCGCACGACGGGGTCGGTGTCGTCGACCTGCACGGCGGACCCACCCGGTTCGATGCCGCCCTCGACACCTTCTTCGCGACGCCGGAGACCGGGGCGACGGTGCGGTCCGGCTCGTACGGCTTCCCCATCCACGAGATGACCGAGGCCCGCGACGTGCGGATGGGCATGCTCGGGCTGTCGAACCAGCCGGCGCACCACATCCCGTTCTTCCCGATGTTCACCGGGCGGCACGACGAGGCGCACCGCATCGTCCGCGAGGCGCTCGAGCGCCTGTTCGTCGGCTCGGACCTCGGTCAGGGCTACCCCGGCGACGAGGACAACGGCGAGATGAGCGCCTGGTACGTCTTCGCGACGATCGGCCTCTACCCGCTGGCGCCGTCCACGGGCACCTACGTCCTCGTGCCGCCGTCGGTCCGCAGGACGGTGCTGCAGCAACCGGGAGGCGCGCCCACCGTCATCGAGGTCGCCGACGGCTCCGAGGGCGCGTACGTCGCGTCGGTGACGGTCGACGGCACGCCGTGGACGTCGGTGAGCATCCCGCACCGCGTGGTGGTGTCAGCGTCCCGGATCGAGTTCATGCTGTCGGACGAGCCGCAGGGCTGGGCATCGGACACCCGCCCGGTCTCGGCGTCCGAGGTGCACGGCTACCGGCACACCCCCGTCGACCTGCTGCCGGTCGGCCTGTCGTCCGCCGACCTCCCGTCGCCCGCCTCCTCGCTCGTCGACGACACCGGACGGACGGTCACGGCGCTCGCCGCGGGGACCTCGGTGTCGTTCGACGTCCCCGCCGTCCCGACCTCGCTCTACACGGTCACCGCGGCGGAACCCGGGTGCTACTCGTGGGACGCCGCGCTCGGGGACACCCGCGTCGCCGTGCAGGACGCGGTGTTCGACTGGGCCGGGCAGACCCGGGTGTTCCGGTTGCAGGGCTCCGGGACGGCCTTCACGTTCACGGCCGTCTCCGACCTGCCGCTCACCCAGCTCGAGCTGATCGCGGCGGACGGACAGCGTTGACCCGCCGTTCACCGGGCGAGGGCATGCTCGGCCCATGTCGATGAGCACACCCTTCGATCCCGAACAGGACGGCCGCTCGATCCCCGTGGACGGCTCCGACGAGGACGAACTGCAGATCGAGGAGGACCGCGGCGCCGACGTCGGCGAGGACTCCGACCCGAGCGCCTCGCCGGTCCGTCACGACGACGAGGCCGGCGGCGGTCCGGTGTTCCGGCGACCGCAGGCGGGCGACCGCCTGCACCCGGACGACCTCTGACGCGCTTCCAGGGCGATTGCCAAGCGGCTCGGGCATGCTCGTGCGCATGTCGATCGCGAACTCGTGGGACCCGTCCGGTGGCCGTGCAATCCCGGAGGACCAGGTGAAGCAGGACGGGCTGGAGCTCGACGAGGACACCGCTGCCGAGCTCGGCATCACGTTCGACGTCGTCGGCGGGGCGTCGGCCGACCCCGCTCGGGTGTCGCCCGTCGACGTGGCGGTGCCGAGCGCCCCGGCCCGCGCCGACTGACGCGGCGCGGCGCCACCGCCCGGCCCCCGCGCGGTGTACCTGGTCGAATCGGGCGTACCTGGTCAGAAGTTCCGACCCGGTACGCGCGGGAGGCCCATGCATCGCGGGCGTCCTGGGAAGGAAACGTCAGCGCAGCGGGACGTCGGGCACCCGGTACTTGAACCCGACGTGCGATCCGGTGAACCCCAGCCGCTCGTAGAACCGGTGGGCGTCCGTCCGCTCAGCGTCCGACGTCAGCTGCACGAGCGGCGTCGCGAGCTCCCGCGCCGCGACGTCCACCACCCACCGCATCACCGCGCCGCCGATCCCGCCCGAGCGCACGGCACTGCTCACCCGGACGGCCTCGACGAGCAGCCGGGCGGACCCTCGCCGGGCCATCCCGGGGATCCGCGTGAGCTGGAGCGTCCCGACGACGACGTCCTGTGCATCCGTCACGACGAGGAGCGCGTTCGACGGGTCCTCGACGATCCCCCGGAGTGCGGCGGCGTACAGCGGGGCGTCCTCCGGCGCGGCGACGTCTCCGCGGGCGGCACTGACCGGGTCGTCCGACAGCAGCGCGACCAGGGCGTCGAGGTCGTCGGGCGTCGCGTCCCGGACGGTGACCGGGCCGGAGCGCGTGTCGAGCGTGACGGGCAGGGTGAGGTCGTGGAGCACGGTCCCACCCTGCCCGATCGGCTCAGGGGACGGTGTGCCCCGCGGCGGTGAACACGCGGTACCACTCCTCGCGCGAGAGCTCGACGTCGGAACCGGCGGCCGAGTCCCGGACGCGCTGCGGGTTCGTCGTGCCGAGGACGACCTGGAAGTGCGCCGGGTGGCGGGTGATCCACGCCACGGCGATGCCGGTCGGGGTGACGCCGTGCGCGACGGCGAGCTCCTCGAGGACGTCGTTCAGCTCGGCGTAGTGCTCGCGATCGCCGAGGAAGACGCCGTCGAAGAAGCCCTTCTGGAACGGCGACCAGGCCTGCAGCGTGACACCGTTCATCCGCGAGTGGTTGAGGATGTCGTTGTCACGGTCGATCGACTGGTCGAGGCCGCCCATGTTCGCCGTGACGCCCTGCGCGATGACGTTGGCGTGCGTGATGCTCAGCTGCACCTGGTTGAAGGCGAGCGGCTGCCGGACGTGCTGCTTCAGCAGGTCGACCTGGCCGGGGGTGTGGTTCGAGACGCCGAAGTGGTGGACCTTGCCGGCGGCGTGCAGCTCGTCGAAGGCCTTCGCGACCTCCTCCGGCTCGACGAGGGCGTCCGGGCGGTGCAGCAGCAGGACGTCGATGAAGTCGGTGCGCAGGGCCTCGAGCGACTCGTGCACGGACTCGATGATGTGCTCGTACGAGAAGTCGAAGTACGCGCCGTTCGGCGTCGGGCGGATGCCGACCTTCGTCTGCAGCACGATCTCGGCGCGCTCGGCGGGGGAGAGCGTGACGGCCGAGCCGAACCGCTCCTCGCAGCCGTGCCAGCCGCCGTACACCGCGGCGTGGTCGAACATCGTCACGCCGGCGTCGCGCGAGGCGGCGTACAGCGCGCGGATGTCCTCGTCGCTCATGTCGTTGATCCGCATCAGGCCGACGACGACGTCGGATGCGGTGAGGTCCGTCTGTGGCAACTCCAGTGTCTTCACGCCCTCGATCCTCCCACCGGCGCCGCCGGGCAGGCAGGCCCTGTCCGTACCGGCATCGGTGCGGCCGACGGACGGGAGGCGCGGCTCGGCCCCGCCGTGGACGTCGCGGCCGTCAGGTGGTCCGGTTCAGGGGACCAGGACCGCGAGCACGCCGGTGCCGTCGGCCCAGCCGCCGGTGAGCGTGCGGCCAGCGGGCAGTTCCGCCCCGACGGCACGGGCGACGACGAGCGTCCCGTGACCGGTCGCGACGGAGGTCAGGGCGCCGGACGTCTGCGCGTCCACGGTCGTCACGGTGGGGGAGTCGGCATCGGACCCGCTGCCCGATGCCGTCCCCTCGGCGTCCCACGCCCCGGATCCGTCGGCGCGCTCGAGGGTGGCCTCGTGCCCGCCCGTGGCGATCGCCCGGCGCAGCACGTCGGCGTACACCGGGTCGCCCACGGCGTCGTAGACCCAGCGTCGTCCGAGCACGGAGTGGTCCATCTCGGTCACGAGGAAGGCCTCGGCGCCGCCCCGCGGCGCCCCGCGGTAGGTCAGCGGCGCCTGGAGCACCCGGCCGTCCGTGGTGCGCACGAGCACCGTCTCGACGCCGACCTCGCCCGCGGGGTCGTCGAACCGGAACTTCCCGGCGATCGCGAGGTCGTCACCGGCGGACACCCCGCTCCAGGGCTGGTCCGGCAGCCAGACGGCGAGCGCCTCGAGCTTCGACGGACGGAGGGTTGCGTGGTGGATGACGGCCATGCCCCGACCGTACCGACGATCAGTGCACCGAGAACCCGCCGTCCGATCGGGCTACCGACGCCTACGCTGGTCGGGTGCGCGACGACCTGCTCCCCGTGCTCGCCTGCCCCGTCTGCGCCGAGCCCCTCGGCCGCGTCGACGGCGGCCAGGTGGGCTGCGCGACCGGTCACCGGTTCGACGAGGCCAAGCAGGGACACCTCACGCTCCTGCCCGCGAAGCGCCGTGCGCTGACGGCGGACACCCCGGAGATGGTCGACGCCCGACTCCGCTTCCTCGGCCGGGGGCACTACGCGCCCATCGAACAGGCCGTCGCCCGGGCGGTTGCCTCCGTGGACGTGCCCGGAGTCGTCCTCGACGTCGGGTCCGGGCCGGGCACCTACCTCGCACACGCGCTCGACGCCGTGTCGCGGCTCGGGGTCGCCCTCGACCTGTCCGCGGTCGCGATCCGGCGGGCCGCTCGCATCCAGGAGCGCGCGGGAGCCGTCGTGGGGGACGTGACCGAGCGCCTCCCGGTCGTCGACGGCGCCGCCGCGGTCGTGCTGGACGTCTTCGCGCCCCGCAACCAGTCGGAGTACGCCCGCGTCCTGCACCCCGGGGGCCTCCTCGTGGTGGTGACCCCGCGCACGGGACACCTGGCGGAGCTGGCCGAGGCGACCATCACGGTGGACCCCGAGAAGGAACGGCGGCTGCACGACTCCCTGACGCCCGCCTTCGTGCAGCGGTCCGCCGAGGACCTCACGTGGGTGATGGAGCTGTCCGCCGAGGACGTGCACGACGTGGTGCACATGGGGCCGAGTCACCACCACGTCACCGCCGACGCGGAGTTCCTGCCCACCGCGGTGACGGCCGCGGTCACGGTCAGCACGTGGAGCTCCGCGCGCTGACCGCTCGGTCACTGCGATCGTCGGCGGGCGGTGTGCGACCGTCCGCGCGCTCGGTCGACCGCGATGCCGATCCGGGCGAGCAGCAGCACGGCGCCGACACCGCCCGCGCCGATCGGGGTCACGAACAGGCCGAGGTCCATCCCCGGCATCCGCCACCAGTCGATCGACCACGCGGCGACGACGGCGAACCCGAGCAGCAGCGCGGCTCGCCACCACCAGCGCCCCGGCAGCCGTCGGACGCCGAGCGCGGCCAGCACCAGGAGTACCCAGCACCCCTCCGGAGCGAAGGACCGTGGGTCGTTCGTCCCGCACGAGGACACGGCGCACTCCCACTCGACCTGGTCGGCGACGCCGGCGTACCAGCGGAACAGCAGGACGGCTGCGACCACGGCGACGAGCGCGACCGGCGGTCCGACCCAGCGCCACACGCGGCCGAACCGGGTCCGGCGCCGGCGGGCGCCCACCCACCCGTCCCCGAGCTCGTAGCCGGGCATCGGTCGGTACTCGGGCATGCCGGCACGCTACCGGCGGTCGGATTTCGTGGGGAAGTGGCTCGGAAACCGCGCAGCCGGCAGTCGACGTGCGTGTGGCCCGGGGACCGTCCCCGGGCCACACCTGCGGGCTACTCGGTCGGTGCCGCGACGTCGAGCGCCCAGATCACACCGAAGCGGTCACGGAGCTGGCCGGCCAGGGGTGCCCAGGCCGACGGACCGAGCGGCTGCCGGATCTCGGCCCCCTCGGACAGGGCGGCCCAGTACCGCTCGACCTCGGCCGCGTCGTCCCCGTGCACGTACACGTAGAAGGCGTTGGTGCCCTGGTCGTACGGCTGTCCCGGCCAGACGTCGAACGCCATGACGCGCAGACCGGCGTCGGTGGCCACCTGGCCCCACACGATGCGGTCGGCCCATGCCGGCTCGTCCGAGGCGCCCATCGCGCCGTAGGTCATGGACGCGACCTGGCCGCCGAAGACCGCGGCGTAGAAGTCGAGGGCCTCGCGGGCCTGTCCGTCGAAGTTGAGGTGGGTTGTCGTCTCGATGCTCATGGGACCAGCATCGACGGCATTGCGGTCAGATCGTGTCCGCTTCTCGATCGATACTGGAACCATGTCCGGACCGTCCTCGCGCATGCTCGCTCTGCTCTCGCTGCTGCAGGTGCACCGTGACTGGCCCGGCGACGAGTTGGCAGAGCGGCTCGAGGTCAGCCCGCGCACGCTCCGTCGCGACGTCGACCGGCTCCGCGGCCTCGGGTACCGCGTGGAGTCCCTGCGCGGCCCGGCCGGCGGGTACCGGCTCGGCGCGGGCGCGGACCTGCCGCCGCTGCTCTTCGACGACGACCAGGCGGTCGCCATCGCCATCGCGCTCGCCGTGGCCCCGGCGTCCGGAGCGGACATCGCCGAGTCGGCGGCCAGGGCCCTCGCGACCGTGCGACAGGTGATGCCGGCACCGCTGCGCGCACGGGTGGACGCCGTGGACGCTGTCACCTCGGCGGGTCGCGACGCGGTCGACCCCGAGGTCCTCGTCGCGGTGAGCGAGGCCGTCCACCTCGGCGAGGTCTTGCGCTTCGGCTACGGTCCCGACGAGACGCCGCGCCGGGTCGAGCCGCACGCCGTGGTCGCCCGGAACGGTCGCTGGTACCTCCTCGACTGGGACCTCGACCGCGAGGACTGGCGCACCCACCGCATCGACCGCATCACCCCGCGGATGCGGACGCGCCTGCCGTTCGTGCCCCGACCGGTCCCGGGCGGTGACCCGGCGGCGTTCGTGGCCGCACGGTTCAAGGGGTCGGGCCGTGACGACGTCTGGCCCTGCACTGGTACCGCGGTGCTCGAGGTGGCGGCGGAGACGATCGCGCCGTACCTGCCCGACGACGCCGTGCTCGAACCGCTCGGCCCCGACCGGTGCCGTCTGACGCGGGGGTCGTGGTCGTGGGAGGGTCTCGCGGCGGCCTTCGCCGCCGCGACCGTGGACTTCACGGTCGAGGGTCCCGACGAGCTCCGCTCGGCGACCGCGGTGCTCGCCGAGCGGCTGTGCGGGGCCTCCGCGCGTTAGTGACGCGCATGCGTGTGTCAGGAGCGCGTTAGGGAACCGTCAGGACGGGTCCGGAGGCGCGGTGCCGGATCCACCATCGGTTCGGCACCACACGTGGTGCCGGTCCGCACCGTCCGGTGCCGGGCCCGTGCAACCTACGGAGTCCCAAGTGTTCGACGTGTTCGTCGTCGCCGGTGTCCTCGCCGTGTTCGGCGTGGTCGCCCTCATCGCCAAGGGGGTCGAGCGGCTGTGATCGGCATCACCATCGCCGCCGCCGTCCTCGGCGTCGCCGCTGTCGTCTACCTGGTCTGGGCGCTCGTCCGGCCGGAGAAGTTCTGATGGGCTCCGCGGCCGACACCTGGGCCGGTATCGCCCAGGTCGCCACCCTCGTCCTGCTCCTCGTCGTCTGCTACCGCCCGGTCGGTGACTGGATGGCCCGCGTCTACGAGGGCAGGAAGCACGCCCGGATCGAGCGCGGCGTCTACCGGGTCATCGGCGTCGACCCCGACGCCGAGCAGTCCTGGGCCGTCTACCTCCGCGGTGTCCTGCTGTTCAGCGTCGTCGGGCTCCTCGTCGTCTACCTGCTGCAGCGCATCCAGGTCGTCCTGCCGGGTGACCTCGGGCTGCCGAACGTCGGGCCGTCGCTCGCGTTCAACACGGCGGCGTCCTTCGTCACGAACACGAACTGGCAGTCGTACTCGCCCGAGGCCACCATGGGCTTCACCGTGCAGATGGCCGGGCTCGCGGTGCAGAACTTCCTGTCCGCGGCCGTCGGGCTCGCCGTCGCCGTCGCGCTGGTCCGTGGGTTCGCCCGTCGCCGGACCGGGACGATCGGCAACGTCTGGGTCGACATCGTCCGCGGCACCGGCCGGCTGCTCCTGCCGGGTGCGTTCGTCTTCGCGATCGTCCTCGTCGCCGGTGGCGTCATCCAGTCCTGGGGCACCGGCGTCGACGTCACGACGCTCACCGGCGGCGCCCAGCACATCCCGGACGGCTTCGTCGCCTCGCAGGAGGCGATCAAGGAGCTCGGGACGAACGGTGGCGGCTACTTCAACGCGAACTCGGCCCACCCGTTCGAGAACCCGCAGGCGTGGACGAGCCTCGTCGAGGTCTTCCTCATGCTCGTCATCCCGTTCTCGCTGCCGCGCACCTTCGGCCGGATCCTCGGCGACGACCGCCAGGGCTACGCGATCCTCGCCGTCATGGGCGCCATCTTCCTCGTGTCGCTCTCGGTCATGTCGGCGTTCGAACTCGCCGGAGCCGGCACCGCCACGCACGCCGCCGGTGCGGCCATGGAGGGCAAGGAGGTCCGCTTCGGGATCCTCGGCACCACCCTGTTCGGCACGACCTCGACGGCCACCTCGACCGGCGCCGTGAACGGCATGTTCGACAGCTTCACGCCGATCGGCGGGATGATGGCGATGCTGAACATGATGCTCGGCGAGATCAGCCCCGGCGGTGTCGGCTCCGGGCTGTACGGCATGCTCGTGCTCGCCGTCATCACGGTGTTCATCGGCGGGCTCCTCGTCGGCCGCACCCCGGAGTACCTCGGCAAGAAGATCCGTGCCCGCGAGATGACCTTCGCCGCGCTGTACATCCTCGTCACCCCGACGCTCGTCCTCCTCGCGACCGGGCTGTCCCTCGTGATCCCGGGCGTCAAGGAGCAGGTCACCGGCACGAGCATCTTCAACCCGGGCAACCACGGCCTGTCCGAGCTGCTCTACGCCTACACGTCCGGCGCGAACAACAACGGCTCGGCGTTCGGCGGCATCACCGCGAACACGACGTGGATGAACTCGTCGCTCGGCGTCGTGATGCTCCTCGGCCGGTTCGTGCCGATGGTGTTCGTCCTGGCGCTCGCCGGGTCCCTCGCCCAGCAGGACAAGGTGCCCGCGACCGCCGGCACGCTGCCGACCCACCGGCCGCTGTTCATCGGCCTCCTCGGGGGCGTGGCCGTGATCGTCACCGCCCTCACCTACTTCCCGGTGCTCGCACTGGGACCCCTCGCAGAAGCGCTCGCACGATGAACGCACCGTCGACGTCCAAGGACACCCCCATGACCACCGCGACCTCCGCGCCCGAGGCGACCAGCGCCTCCAGGCCGACCACCTCGTCCGCGTTCGGACCCCGCCAGCTGGCGGCGGGCCTCCCGGGCGCCCTCCGCAAGCTCGACCCGCGTCTCATGTGGCGCAACCCCGTCATGTTCATCGTCGAGGTCGGCGCCGCACTGACGACCGTCTCGCTGTTCGTCGAGCCGTCGGCCTTCACCATCGCGATCGCCGTGTGGCTGTGGCTGACGGTCGTCTTCGCGAACCTCGCCGAGTCCGTGGCCGAAGGCCGCGGCAAGGCGCAGGCCGACACCCTCCGCAAGACCCGTTCGACCACGAGCGCGCGCCGGGTCCTCCGCTACGACCAGGCCGACCCGGCCGCCACCGACAACGAGACCGAGGAGGTCGCGTCGGTCGACCTCGCCAAGGGCGACGTCGTGGTGGTGGTCGCCGGTGAGGTGATCCCGGGTGACGGCGACGTCATCGACGGCATCGCGTCCGTCGACGAGTCCGCGGTGACGGGCGAGTCCGCGCCGGTGATCCGCGAGTCCGGCGGCGACCGCAGCGCCGTCACCGGTGGCACCCGGGTGCTCTCCGACCGGATCGTCGTGCGGATCACGTCGACTCCCGGCGAGACCTTCATCGACCGGATGATCCGCCTCGTCGAGGGCGCCGCCCGCCAGAAGACGCCGAACGAGATCGCGCTGAACATCCTGCTCGCCTCGCTGTCGATCGTGTTCGTGATCGTCTGCCTCACGATGCAGCCGATCGCCGGACTCGTCGGCGCGACCGTGAGCATCCCGGTGCTCATCGCCCTGCTCGTGTGCCTCATCCCGACCACCATCGGCGCACTGCTGTCCGCGATCGGCATCGCCGGCATGGACCGCCTCGTGCAGCACAACGTGCTCGCGATGTCCGGTCGCGCGGTCGAGGCCGCCGGCGACATCACGACCCTGCTGCTCGACAAGACCGGCACGATCACGTACGGCAACCGTCGCGCGTCCCGCGTCGTCCCGGTGCCCGGTGTCAGCGAGCCCGAGCTGATGGAGGCCGCAGCGCTCTCCAGCGCCGCGGACAGCACCCCCGAGGGTCGCTCGATCGTCGACCTGGCCGCCGAGGCCGGGATCGGCGCCGGGCTCCCGCTCGGCGCCGTCGAGGTGCCGTTCACCGCGCAGACCCGCATGTCCGGTCTCGACCTGACCGACGGCACCGAGGTGCGCAAGGGCGCAGCGGCCGCGGTGCTCGCCTGGGCCGCCGCGTCCTCGTCGGCACCCGAGGCGCACATCGTGTCCGCGATCGACGCGACGGTCGCCGAGGTCTCCGACCAGGGCGGCACCCCGCTCGTCGTCGCCCGTCGCTCGGCGGACGGGGCGGTCACCCTGCTCGGCGTCGTCCACCTCAAGGACGTCGTGAAGGACGGCATGTCCGCCCGGTTCGCGCAGCTCCGCGAGATGGGCATCCGCACGGTGATGATCACCGGCGACAACCCCCGCACCGCGAAGGCCATCGCGGCCGAGGCCGGCGTCGACGACTTCCTCGCCGAGGCCACCCCGGAGGACAAGCTCGCCCTGATCCGCAAGGAGCAGGAGGGCGGCAACCTCGTCGCGATGACGGGCGACGGCACGAACGACGCCCCGGCACTCGCGCAGGCGGACGTCGGCGTGGCGATGAACACCGGGACGACCGCGGCGAAGGAGGCCGGCAACATGGTCGACCTCGACTCCGACCCGACCAAGCTCATCGACGTCGTCCGGATCGGCAAGCAGCTGCTCATCACCCGCGGCGCGCTCACCACGTTCTCCATCGCCAACGACGTCGCGAAGTACTTCGCGATCATCCCCGCGATGTTCCAGGTGACGTTCCCGGGGCTGGCCGCGCTGAACGTGATGGGGCTGCACAGCCCCGCGTCGGCGATCCTGTCCGCGGTCGTCTTCAACGCGCTCGTCATCGTGGCGCTCATCCCGCTGTCCCTGCGTGGCGTCAAGTACCGCGCAGCGTCGGCGTCGTCGATCCTCGGCCGCAACCTGCTCCTCTACGGGCTCGGCGGCGTGATCGTCCCCTTCATCGGCATCAAGTTGATCGACCTCGTCGTCGGTCTCATCCCGGGGTTCTGACAATGGCTTCCTCCTCTCGCTCGTTCTTCCGCTCGACCGGCGTCGCGATCCGGCTCACCCTGCTCTCGACCGTCGTCCTCGGCGTCGCCTACCCGCTCGCGGTGTGGGGCGTCGGCCAGACGGCGTTCCACGACCAGGCGAACGGCTCGATGGTCACCTCGTCCGACGGGAAGGTCGTCGGTTCGTCCCTGATCGGCCAGGCGTCCTCGGGCTCCGCCACGGACGCCGCCCGGTGGTTCCAGTCCCGCCCGAGCGCCGCTGGTGAGAAGGGCTACGACGCGAACGCGTCCAGCGGCTCGAACCTCGGCCCGAACAACCCCGACCTGCTCACGGCGATCGAGGAGCGCAAGGCCGCGATCGCGAAGGCCGACGGGGTCCCCGAGTCGTCGATCCCGGCGGACGCCGTCACCGCGTCCGGGTCGGGCCTTGACCCGGACATCAGCCCCGAGTACGCGCTCCTGCAGGTGTCCCGCGTGGCGTCGGCCCGCGGCATGTCGGAGGCGGCCGTGCGGACGCTCGTGCACGAGCACACCGAGGCCCGGCAGCTCGGGTTCCTCGGCGAACCGGTGGTGAACGTCCTCGAGCTGAACCTGGCGCTGGCGAAGGCGTCCTGACACCACACACCCACCGGGACCACGGACGCGAGAGGATGAACACGTGAAGCGCGGGAAGCTGCGGGTCCTGCTCGGTGCGGCGCCCGGTGTCGGGAAGACGTTCACGATGCTCGAAGAGGGGCACCGGCTGCACGCCGAGGGCCGGGACGTGGTCGTCGCCGTCGTCGAGACGCACGGCCGCGCCGCCACCGCGACCCTCGTCGACGGGCTCGAGGTCGTCCCTCGTCGCATCGTGGAGCACCGCGGCGTCCAGCTCGACGACCTCGACCTCGACGCGGTGCTGGCCCGGCGGCCGGACATCGCCCTCGTCGACGAACTCGCCCACACGAACGCCCCCGGCAGCGCGAACGAGAAGCGCTGGCAGGACGTCGAGGCCATGCGGGACGCCGGCATCGACGTGATCTCGACCGTGAACGTGCAGCACATGCAGTCCCTCGGCGACGTCGTGCGCGAGATCACGGGCACCGTGCAACGCGAGACCGTCCCGGACGCCGTGGTGCGCGCGGCCGACCAGATCGAGGTGGTCGACCTCGCCCCTGCGGCGCTCCGCGAACGACTGTCGGACGGTCTGGTCTACCCGGCCGCCCGGATCGACGCCGCCCTGTCGAACTACTTCCGGCTCGGCAACCTGACCGCGCTGCGCGAGATCGCCCTGCTCTGGCTCGCCGACGAGGTCGACGACGCGCTCAAGGCCTACCGCGCCGAGCACGGCATCGACCACCGGTGGGAGACCCGCGAGCGCGTGCTCGTCGCGCTGACCGGCGGTCCGGAGGGCGAGACCCTGCTGCGCCGCGGTGCCCGGATCGCCGCACGGAGCGCCGGCGGCGAGCTCGCGGCCGTGCACGTGACGACGAACGACGGCCTGCGCGAGCGGCACCCGGGGGCGCTCGGCAAGCAGCGCGCGTTGCTCGAGCAGCTCGGCGGGACCTACCACCAGGTGGTCGGCGACGACGTGCCCACGACCCTGGTGCGGTTCGCGAAGTCGATCGACGCCACGCAGATCGTCATCGGCGTGAGCCGCCGCAGCCGGGTCGCGGCGGCGATCACCGGACCGGGCATCGGCAACACCGTGATCCGCGAGTCCGGCGACATCGACGTCCACGTCGTCACCCACGAGCGTGCCGGGGGCGGCTTCGCCCTGCCGCGGCTCGGCGGCAGCCTGTCCCGCGGCCGGATCGTCGCCGCGTTCGTGCTGTCCCTCGTGGCCGGTCCGCTCCTGACCTGGTTGCTCTCGCTCGGCAAGGACCCGGACGCGATCACCGTCGACGTGCTCGCCTACCAGCTGCTCGTGCTCGTGGTCGCGCTCGTCGGCGGCATGTGGCCGGCCGTGTTCGCCGCCGTGCTGTCCGGGCTGAGCCTCGACTTCTTCTTCGTGCAACCCCTCTACATGGTCACCGTCCAGCAGCCGTGGCACCTGGTGGCCCTCGTCATGTACGTCGTCAGTGCGGTGCTCGTGAGCTTCGTGGTCGACCGCTCGGCGCGGCGGTCCCGAGCCGCCCGGCGTGCGGCAGCCGAGTCGGGCCTGCTGATGGGGATCGCCGGCAGCGTGCTCCGCGGCGACGACGCCCTGCAGGCGCTGCTCGACCGGACCCGCGAGGCCTTCGGCTTCGCCGGCGTCCGGATCCGGCAGGGCGACGAGGTCCCGGCGACCTCGGGGGCGTTCGGCGAGACGCCGGACGCCGCCACGACCCTGGCGTCCGGCGCCGTCCTCGAGTTCGCGGGCGCCCCGGACGACCCGACCCAGCGGCGACTGCTGCGGGTCGTCGAGCAGCAGCTCGATGCCGCGGTCGAGCACCGCGACCTCACCCGGGCCGCGGTCGACGCCGAGCGCATCGCCGCGGTGGACCGGGTCCGCAGCGCGATCCTCGCCGCCGTCGGACACGACGTGCGACGGCCGATCGCGGCCGCCTCGGCGGCCGTGCAGACGCTCCGTGCGTCGGACATCGAGTTGTCGACGGACGACCGGGAGGCGCTGCTCGCCACCGCCGACGAGAGCCTCCGTCAGCTGGCGGTGCTGTTGGCCGACCTGCTGGACGTCAGCCGCGTGCAGGCCGGGGTGCTCGCCGTGGCCCCGGTGCCGCTCGCCCTCGAGACGGTGGTCGCCCCGGCACTCGACGAACTCGAGCTCGGTCCGGACGACGTCGACCTCGACCTCCCCGCCGACCTCCCGCCGGTCCTCGCCGACGCCGTGCTCCTGCAGCGCGTGGTGGTCAACCTCCTCGCGAACGCCGTGCGCTACGCACCCGAGGACACCCGGGTTCGCATCGCCGCGAGCGCGTTCGGCGGCGGGGTCGAACTGCGCGTCGCCGACCACGGCCCGGGGATCCCGTCGGACCGCGTCGACGAGGTGTTCCAGCCGTTCCAGCGCCTCGGCGACACCGACAACGACACCGGCCTCGGGCTCGGCCTGGCGCTCGCCCGCGGCTTCACCGAGGGCATGGGCGGCACGATCGAGGTCGACGACACCCCCGGCGGCGGGCTCACCGTCGTGGTGCGGTTGCCGATCGCCGGACACCTGGGAGTGGAGATCCGATGAAGGGCCGTGCGCGATGAAGGTCTTGATCGCCGACGACGACGCGCAGCTCGTCCGCGCGCTCGCCGTGACGCTCGCCGCACGCGGGTACGACGTCGTCACCGCCCGCGACGGCCGGGTCGCGATCGACGCGGTCATCACCGAGCGGCCGGACCTGGTGCTGCTCGACCTCGGCATGCCCCGGCTCGACGGCATCGGCGTGCTCGAGGGCATCCGGGCCTGGTCACAGGTGCCGGTGCTCGTGCTCTCGGGCCGGACCGACTCGTCCGACAAGGTCGACGCGCTCGACGCCGGTGCCGACGACTACGTGACGAAGCCCTTCCAGATGGACGAGCTGCTCGCCCGGCTCCGGGCGCTCGGCCGCCGGCAGGTCGCGGCGGCGACGGCCGCGGGGGCGACCCCGTCGGTGTCGATCGGCGACCTCGTGGTGGACCTCGTCGCGAAGCAGGTCACCCCGCCGTCCGGCCCCGCGATCCGGCTGACCCCGACCGAGTGGCGGCTGCTCGAGGTCCTCGTGACGAACCCCGATCGGCTGATGACCCGCGAGATGCTGCTCACCGAGGTGTGGGGTCCGTCGCACGGCAGCGACTCGGGCTACCTGCGCCTGTACATGGCGCAGCTGCGACGCAAGCTCGAACCCGACCCGGCGCACCCGCGGTACCTGGTGACCGAGTCGGGCATGGGCTACCGGTTCAGCCCGCGCGCGTGACGGGTCGCGTCGTGCACGTGACGGGTCGCTGTCGTGGACGTTACGGGTCCCTGTCGTGGTGGTCGGTGCCGCCCGGTTCATAGGCTCGGAGCATGAACGAGATGCGGATCGCTGCACTGCGGCGTGAACGGGGCTGAACGCAGGAACGACTCGCCGAGGCGAGCGGGGTCGCCGTCCGGACCGTCCAACGGCTCGAGGGCGGCAAGGACGCCAGCCTCGAGACGCTGAGTGCCCTCGCCCGTGCGCTGGGGGTCCCCGTCCGGGACCTGTTCGCCGGTGCGGAGACGTCCGGCCTGGACCCGGCGGTGCGTGGCCTTGACGAGCGGACGGCGGCCGACCAGGCTGCCCGTGACCGGGCGGTCGCGGGGTTCTGGTCGCTGTACTCCGCGATCGGTGTGGGGTTCGGTATCGCGACCACGCTGCTCGTCGTGCTCCGGGTCTGGTCCCCGCTCGTCTTCATCGCCGTCGGCGGGTACTGGGCCGTCGGGCGCCTGGGCGTGAGCTTCCTGCTCGACTCGGTCGTCGGGCCCCGACTCGACCGCCGGTACCCGCTCGCGAGGAGCACGACCGCGCCGGCACGCTGACGGCGTTCCTCAGGCCCGGGAACTGACCGCGGCGAGCTCCGCCCGGGTCCGGGCCCCGAGCTTCCGGAGCAGGTTCGCCACGTGGTACTTCACGGTGTTCGTGCTGATCCCGAGCCCGTCGGCGATCTCCCGGTTGCCGACCCCGGTGGCGACGAGTCGCAGCACGTCCTGTTCGCGGGGCGTCAGGTCGGACGCGTCCGAGGGCACCGGTGCGCCCGGCGGCGGATCGAGGGGGATCCGGATGTCGAGCACCGACCCCCAGCCTGCCGTGGACGCGACCCGCAGCTCCCCGTCGAGAGCCACCACCCGCTCGGCGATCGGCCGGACGCTGTCGTCGTGCGCGTCGAGTGTGCCGGCGCCGTCGTCGCGGAGCTGCATCAGGAGGTTCCGCCCGTCGCAGTCCCACTGGATCCGGACGCGTCGTGCGGCACCCTCGTCCACGAGGGCGAGCACCGCCGTCCGCACGATCGCCCGGGCGCTGTGGGCGACGTCGCCGGGGAGCGCCCGCCCGGTCGCCGGCGGCTCGACGAACTGCAGGTCGAGGTCCCCGAACCGGACGAGCGGCCGGAGGTCCGCGCGGAGCCGGGAGAACGCCCCGGTGACCGGTTCGAGCAGCGCGCCGCGCTGCCGGTCGGTCACCGTCCGGAGGTCCACGAGGGCCGCCGACGCGATCTCGACCGCCTCGGCGCGGGCGGCAGCGTCGCCGACGCGCGGCGACCGGAGCACCGCGAGCACCGACTCCAGGGTGAGGGCGTGGCGGTCCGCCTGCTCCGCGACGGTCCGCGCGTGGTCGGCGGCGGCGAGACGTCCCGCGGAGTCGCGCCGCGCCTCCTGGACGGTCGACGGAGCCGCCGTCCCGTCATCGCGCACGTTGTCGGTCACGGGACCAACCGTACGACTCCCACCCGAGCGGGTGGGGCCACCCGATCGGGCGGGGGCCCCGCCGTGTCGGGTAGCGGCGGCCGACCGGCGTCCCGACCACGATCGATGTCATGCCCGCCGCCACCGTCACCGACGCCCTCGCCCTGATCGTCCGCGAGTCCGCCGACCTCGCCGAAACGCTGCGGGGCGACACCGACGCCGCCCTCGACCTGCTCAGCGGCGCCGAGCGCGTGTTCGTCCACGGGGCCGGCCGCTCCGGTCTCGCCCTCCGGATGACGGCCATGCGGCTCATGCACCTCGGCCTCGACGTCCACGTCGTCGGCGAGGTGACGACCCCGGCCGTCCGGGCGGGCGACGTCCTGCTCGTCGCGAGCGGATCGGGGACCACGACCGGCATCGTCCAGGCCGCGCGCACCGCGGTCGACGTCGGTGCCGCGGTCCTCGCGATCTCGACGACCGACGACGCACCGCTCGGCGCGCTCGCCGCCGTCACCCTCGTCGTCCCCGCCGCGACGAAGACCGACCGGTCCGGCAGCGCCTCCGAGCAGTACGCGGGCAGCCGCTTCGAACAGGCCGTCGTCCTCGTCGGCGACGCGCTCTTCCACGCCCTCTGGACCCGGAGCGGACGCTCCGCCGACGACCTGTGGCCCAGCCACGCCAACCTCGAGTGAAAGGCACACCCATGCAGATCCAGTTCGCCATCGACACCCTCACCACCGAGGCCGCGCTCGACCTCGCCGCGAAGGCCGCCCCGAGCGTCGACGTCCTCGAGCTCGGCACCCCGCTCATCAAGGCCGAGGGACTCTCGGTCATCACCGCGATGAAGGAGGCGCACCCGGACAAGACCGTGTTCGCCGACCTCAAGACGATGGACGCCGGCGAGCTCGAGGCGGACATCGCCTTCGGCGCGGGTGCCGATCTCGTCACCGTGCTCGGTGTCGCCGGGGACTCCACCATCCGTGGGGCCGTCGCCGCCGCCGAGAAGCACGGCAAGGGCATCGTCGTCGACCTCATCGGGGTGGACGACAAGGCCGCCCGTGCCCGTGAGGTCGTGGCCCTCGGCGCGCAGTTCGTCGAGGTGCACGCCGGACTCGACGAGCAGGCCGAGGAGGGCTTCACCTTCTCCACCCTGCTCGAGGCCGGCGAGGCCTCCGGCGTCCCCTTCTCGATCGCCGGCGGCGTGAACGCCTCCTCGATCGCCGCGGTGCAGGCATCCGGCGCGATCATCGCCGTCGCCGGCAGCGCCATCTACAGCGCGGACGACGTCGCAGCCGCTGCGGCGGAGCTGCGTGCGGCCGTCACCGAGGACGCCTCGGTCTGACCCGGTCCAGGAGGCGCGGGTCGGCCCGACCGGGTCGGCGCGCGCCTGCGGGCGGTAGCGTCGAGGCGTGACGACGATCGCGCTGCGCCGGGTGACGGCGGACGACTGGGAGACCTGGCGTCCGGTCCGGCTCGCGGCGCTCGCCGACGCCCCGACGGCCTTCGGGTCGACACTCGCCGACTGGGCGGATGCCCGCGAGGACCGCTGGCGGACCCGGCTCTCGATCCCGGGTGCGCTCGACCTGCTCGCCCACACCGAGGACGGGGCCGCCGTGGGCATGGCCAGCGGCGTCCCGGGCGATGATCCCGGCACCGCCGAGCTCATCTCGATGTGGGTCGACCCCGCCGCACGCGGCCGGGGCGTCGCGGCAGCGCTCATCCGTGCGGTCGCGACCTGGGCGGCCCGCGCCGGTGCCCACACGCTCGAACTGTCCGTGATGCCGGACAACGCCGGGGCCCGGCGCGCGTACGAGCACTGCGGGTTCCGCGCCGTCGACGAGCTCGGCGACGCGCTGCCGGACGGTCGGCACGAGGTGGTGATGCGGCGCGACCTCGCGGCGGAACGCACCCTCGACGCGTACGAGCGTGCCGCCGACCGGTACGCCGAGCGGACGGACGACCACCGCGCCGGCCTCGTGGACGACCTGCTCGCGCTCGTCCCCGTCGGTGCCCATGTCCTCGAACTCGGATCCGGACCGGGACGCGACGCCCTCGCCCTCGAGGCTGCCGGGCTCGTCGTCGACCGCACCGACGGCGCGCGCTCCTTCGTGGACGCGCTGCGGTCCGCGGGGCACGAGGCGCGCCTCGTCGACGTGCGCTCGGACGCGTTCGGCGGTCCGTACGACGCCGTCTTCGCGAACGCCGTGCTCCTGCACGTCGGCCGGTCGGCACTCGAGGGCGTCCTCGCCCGGCTCCGCGACGCCGTCCACCCCGGCGGTGCGCTCGCCGCGACCCTGAAGCGCGGCGACGGCGAGGCCTGGAGCACCCGGAAGCTCGACCGTGCCCGCCACTTCACGTACTGGACGCCGGGACCCCTCGCCGAGGTCGTCGGGCGTTCCGGGTGGGCCGACGTCGACATCCGGGAGACCACGCGCCCCGGTGCCGACGAGCGATGGCTCACCGTCACCGCACGACGCCCGCAGGGAGCAGGAAGCGCATGAACCGAGTCCTCCGCTGGTCCGCCTGGGTCGTCACCGTGATCGTGCTGATCGCGGTGGTGTTCCTCGTCTGGGCGAACATCGTCATGCAGGGCACCCGGAGCGCGGCCCTGCAGGTCTGGCGGGACGACCGGGTGGCGGTCCGGGACGCGGGCGACTCCGTGGTGATGACCCCGACCGGCAGTGCGAACGGCGCCGGCATCGTCTTCATCCCCGGCGCGAAGGTCGATCCGTACGCCTACATGGCGACGTTCCGGCAGGTCGTGGCCGCCGGGACGACCGTCGTGATCACGAAGCCGACGCTGCACCTCGCCTTCTTCGACACCCGCGGGCTGTCGACGTTCGAGGCCCACGCCCCGGACGTGCGGTCCTGGGCGGTCGGCGGGCACTCGCTCGGCGGGGTGCGCGCGTGCCAGCTCGCCCCGGACGCCGACGGGCTGCTCCTGCTCGGGAGCTACTGCGCGAACGACATCAGCCGGTCGTACATCAGCGTGCTCAGCGTCTCCGGGTCGCGCGACGGGCTGTCGACGCCCGAGAAGGTCGACGCCGCGCGGCACCTGCTGCCGTCGAACGCCACGTTGGTCGAGGTGCAGGGCGCGAACCACGCCGACTTCGGCGCCTACGGTGCGCAGCCCGGCGACGACACGGCCACGATCTCGCGGACCGACGCCCGGCAGCAGATCGCCGCGGCGATCGAGGAGTGGGTCCGGACCCTGCCGTCCGGGTCGGCACTGCGCTGAGCGCCGTCCACGGTCGACGGCACGGACGCGTGCCGTTCCACCCGCCGGACGAGGCGGTCCGACCCCGACGGTCGTCACGTCGTGACGGCCGTCGGGGTCGGCGCCGGGGACTCACGCCACGGCGAGCCAGAACTCCACGTACTGGCCGTCGCCCTGCTGCGTGACGGTCGTGAGGAACTGACCACTGGCCGGGAGCGCGGACGGGCTCGCCGCCGACCAGTGACCGTCGGCACGGACGACCGCAGCGACCTCGACCGACAGGCCGGGGATCGCGACGACGACGCGGGCACCCGGGGTCCCCGTCCCGGCGAACGTGGGCTTCGCGCCGCGCGCGAACCGGGTCGGACCGTCCGATCGCAGGGTGGTCGGGGCGGTGTGGGCGGGGGCGGCGCCGCGTCGCAGGTCGAACTGGACGAGTTGCCCGTCCTGCTGCTGGTACGCGAGGTTCCCGAAGTAGTCCCCCGAGGAGAAGACCTCGGGGCTCGTCGCCGACCACCTGCCGTCGGCCGCGACCGTGGTGGAGAAGGTCACCGGCTTCCCGGGGAGCATGACGAGGACCTCGGCTCCCGGGGTGCCGGTGCCGGTGATCACGGGCCGGGTGTCGGGGACGTAGCGTTCCGGCGAGGTGACGGCGAACGCGTGTGTGGCGCGCTCGGACGACACGGCCGCGGAGGCGTGGGGTTCCGCGGCCTGCGCGGTGATCGCGGGGCCGGTGACGGTGACGGCGGCAGCGGCGACGAGGGCCGCCACGGTGAGGACGGGGATGCGGAGCACGGGGTTCCTTCCGGGGTCGGGGACGGGTCAGTTGAAGACGACGGGATCGGACCAGTGCCCACGGCTCTTCTGCGTGATGCTCAGGCCGCGTTCGAAGCCGACCGGGTAGGCGATCCAGCGTCCGGTGACGTTCGCGGTCGCGGTCACGACCTGGCCGTCGGCACCCTCGATGCGGATCTCGGCGTTCGCGACGCCGAGCCCGGTCACCATCCCCGACGGGCCGTTCGAGATCTGGCTCACGGCCGGGATGTCGACGTCGGAAGGTGTCCCGAACGTCACGGGAGCGGAGGTCCGGCCACCGATCGACTGGGTGATCGAGTACGTGGGCGTGAGCCCCTCGGCGGGGACGAAGAACCAGTTGCCGGACTGGACCACGGTGGAGCGGGTCTTCCCGGCGGCGTCGGTGAGGGTCACGGTCGCCCCCAGGACGCCGGAGCCGCCGATCAGGTCCTTCGGTCCCCAGTGGACCCTGTTGACCGGCGCGACGGTCGAAGCGGCGCTGGACCGCACGGCGGTCGTCGACTGCGCGGGCTCTGCGGACGCCACGGACGCGGTGCCCAGGACGGCCGCCGCGGTCAGGCAGCCGACCGTGACCAGGCGGGTGGTGATGAGGTGTGAACGCATGGATCCTCCAAGGATCGATATTGGAAGATGAAATATTACACGTTTCGAATGTGCAGTCGTCCACACGTCCGTCGCGGGTGAACTCTCTCCACAGATCGGTGATGCGTCAGGGTCCGCGGCGGAGGCCGGTCCTAGACTCGCCTGCATGACCGCACCGGACCGGCGCACCCCCGCGCGACTCGCTGACCAGCGCGCGCTCCTGTTCGACCTCGACGGTGTCCTCACCCCCACCGCCGACGTCCACATGCGCGCCTGGAGTCGGCTCTTCACGCCCTACCTGGCCCAGCACGGCGTCGCTCCGTACACGGAACAGGACTACTTCGCGTACGTCGACGGCAAGCCGCGGTACGACGGGGTCCGGTCCCTGCTCGAGTCACGCGGCATCGACCTGCCCCAGGGCACCCCGGACGACCCGCCGGACGCCGACACGGTGTGCGGGCTCGGCAACCGGAAGAACGCCGAGTTCACCGCCGAACTGACCGAGCACGGCGTCGAGCCCTACCCCGGTTCGCTCCGGTTCCTCGTCACGGCGATCGACGCCGGGCTGTCCGTCGCGGTCGTCTCGAGCTCCGCCAACGCCGTGCAGGTGCTCCGCACCGCGGGGATCCTCGAACGGTTCCCGGTGATCGTGGACGGCATGGTCGCCCGCGAAGACGGTCTCGCCGGCAAGCCTGCCCCCGACACCTACCTCGACGCCGCGAGCCGCTTCGGCCTGACCGCTGCCGAGTGCGTCGTGGTCGAGGACGCCACGAGCGGGGTCGAGGCCGGGCGCAACGGCGCCTTCGGGCTCGTCATCGGCGTGGACCGCGGCGCCGGGGCCGACGCGCTCCTGGAACACGGTGCCGACGTCGTCGTCACCGACCTCGACGAACTCGTCGACGAGCTGCCGGAACCGGCCACGAGCACGACGTAGGCGGTGCGGCCGGGGCGATCCGCGCCTCCAGGCCCTCCCGACCCTCCCCCCACGAAGACCTCCTTTCCCACGGAGCACCATGAACCCCATCACCTCCGACCCGCTCGACCGGGTCCGCTACCCGATCGACGAGTGGGCGCTCGTCGAGACCGAGTACGCCCCCGACGAGCAGGGCGTGGCCGAGACGAACTTCGCCGTCGGCAACGGGTACCTCGGCCTCCGCGGCAACCTCGACGAGGGCCGCGGCGGCTTGCAGTACGGCACGTACGTCAACGGCTTCCACGAGACCTGGCCGATCCGTCACGCCGAGGACGCCTTCGGCTTCGCGAAGACCGGTCAGACGATCATCAACGCACCCGACGCCAAGGTGATCCGGCTGTACGTCGACGACGAGCCGCTGGTGCTGGCCGAGGCGGACATCCTCCGGCACACCCGGCGGCTGGAGTTCCGGGGCGGGTACCTGTTCCGCGAGACCGAGTGGTCGACGCCGTCCGGCAAGCGGGTCCTCATCCGGTCGCGGCGGCTGGTGTCCTTCACCGACCGGCACCTCGCGGTCATCGACTACGAGGTGACCGTGCTCGACGCGGACGCCTCGATCCTGCTGTCGAGCCAGATCCTCAACCGCCAGGACGTGCAGGACGAGTACCACGCCGGCATGCGCGCGGCGGCGAACGCCTTCGACCCGCGCAAGGCCGAGGCGTTCACCGAGCGTGTCCTCGAGCCGAAGCTCAAGCGCAGCACCGGTGGCCGGTCCCTGCTCGGGTACCAGGCGGCGAGCTCCGGCATGACGATCTGCGTCGGCGTCGAGCACCACCTCGAGACCGAGAACAGCTGGGACGAGTCGTCGTCGATCGAGGACGACCTCGCGAAGCACGTCTACCGCGTGCAGGCCCGCGCCGGACAACCCATCCGGTTGACCAAGCACGTGGTCTACCACACGTCCCGCGGGGTCCCGGCGCGTGAGCTCGCCGACCGGTGCGAACGGACCCTCGACCGTTCGCGGGCCGAGTCCGTCGACGCGGCCTTCGCGCGGCAGGCCGAGTGGATGGACGACTTCTGGGCGCGCAGCGACGTCGAGATCGCCGGGCAGCCCGCGTTGCAGCAGGCCGTCCGGTGGAACCTCTTCATGCTCGCCCAGGCCACCGCGCGCACCGACGGGCACGGGATCGCCGCCAAGGGCGTCACCGGGTCCGGCTACGGCGGGCACTACTTCTGGGACATGGAGATCTACGTCCTGCCGTTCCTGTCGTACACGGCACCGATCGTGGCCCGGAACGCCCTGCGCTTCCGCTACAACATGCTCGACGCCGCGCGGTCCCGTGCCCGTGAGCTGAACCAGCACGGTGCGCTCTTCCCGTGGCGGACGATCAACGGCGAGGAGTCCAGCGCGTACTACGCGGCCGGCACGGCGCAGTACCACATCGACGCGGACATCGCGCACGCGCTGATGCAGTACGTCCGCGCCTCGGACGACCGTGAGTTCCTCAAGCGCGGCGCGATCGACATCCTCGTCGAGACTGCACGACTGTGGGAGGACCTCGGCTTCTGGCGGTCGAACGGCGACAAGAAGTTCCACATCGACGGCGTCACCGGCCCCGACGAGTACACGACGGTCGTCGACGACAACCTCTACACGAACGTGATGGCCCGGGCGAACCTGTGGTTCGCGGTGAACGCCTGCCGCGAGCTCGCCGCGGACGACCCCGAGGAGTACGACCGCATGGTGCGGCGGACCGGGCTCCAGGCGCAGGAGATCACCGACTGGGAGCACGCCGCCGAGTCGATGGAGATCCCCTTCGACCCGCACCGTGGGATCCACCCGCAGGACGCCCAGTTCCTCGACAAGGAACTCTGGGACCTCGACAACACCCCCGAGAGCAAGCGGCCGCTGCTGCTGCACTACCACCCGCTGGTGATCTACCGGTTCCAGGTGCTGAAGCAGGCGGACGTCGTGCTCGCGCTGTTCCTGCAGGGGCACGAGTTCACCGCTGCCGAGAAGCGTCGCGACTTCGACTACTACGACGCCCTCACGACCGGTGACTCCACCCTGTCCGCCGTCGTGCAGTCGATCATGGCGGCGGAGGTCGGCTACCACGACCTCGCGCTGCAGTACTTCCAGACGGCGCTCTACGTCGACCTCGCGGACCTGCACGGCAACACGAGCGACGGCGTCCACATCGCCTCGACCGGTGGCATCTGGGGTGCGGTCGTCAACGGGTTCGGCGGCATGCGAGACCACGGCGGCCGGATGACCTTCAACCCCCGGCTGCCGAAGGACTGGGAGCGGATCACCTACCGGCTCACGGTACGTGGGTCACGGGTGCGGGTCGACCTCGAGCAGGAGACCCTGACCTTCACGGTCGAGACGGGCGAGGGCTTCACGGCGTGGGTGCACAACCAGCAGTGGGACATCACCGCCGGTGAGCCGACCGTCGTGCCGCTGACGCACCAGGGCCCGCGGATGTCCGGTCGCGCACCGACGACGGCCGACATCCAGGGCACGCTCCGTGCCGACGGGTCGGTGATCACGGCCTCGATCCCGACGATCTCGCTCGACCGGGATCTCGAGCCCGACGAGGCGACCGCCTGACGGACCCCGTCCCGGAGGCGCGGTGCGGCCCCGGCGCGCACCGCGCCTCCGACTCGTGCCGCGTCTCCGGCGCGCACCGCGCCCGAAGCGCTCAGTCGGCGACGAGTTCGACCTTGAACCGCTCGGCGTCCTCGAGGAAGCCTGCGTGGTGGTCGGGGCCACCGGCGTGCGGGTGGCGGTCCTCGTAGAGTCGACGCCATCCGTGCGCAGGCGCGGCCGCCCAGATCTGGGCGACGTCGTCGATGCCTCCGGCGTGGAACGCGAGGTGGCTCAGCCCTGGTCGACGACGGTCGTTGGCGCCGTGCGCAGGGGCGGTCTCCAGCACGACGTACAGGGCGCCCGACCGCCAGCTCCGCCCGTCGGACCACTGCTGGAAGGGCTCGTAGCCGAGCTCGCCGAGGAGCCAGCCCCACGCAGCTGCGGATCGGTCGAGGTCGGCGGTGCGCAGTTCGACGTGGTGCAGGCCGCCGCGCGTCACAGGAGCTTCCGCAGCGTGTTCACGTTGCGGGTCGTCGTCGTCCGCTTGAAGCGCGCCGCGCCCGCCCGCTTCGCGAAGACGGTGTCCGTGCTCGAGCCCTTCGGACACGACCAGTACACGACCCCGGAGCCCCGCGCGACGCGTTCGACCGTCTCGTCGACGTCGAGGTCTGCCAGCAGGTCGTCGAGGGCGTCGTCGTCCGAGCCGAACACGACGTAGTCGTGGTGGTCCTCGGCGGCGGGGAACGGGAAGCCGTCCACGATGTCCGCCAGGTCGTCGTGCGGGACGAGCACGATCCACGCGTCGTAGCCGAACCGGTCACGGAGCAACTGCTCGATGTCCGTCTTCAGGGCCGCGGCCGTGCCGTCGGAGCCGAACACCACGTTGCCCGACGCCAGCACGGTCCGGACGTCCTGGTACCCGCGTTCCCGGAACAGCGCCGCGAGGTCGGCGCTCGTGATCGTGATCCCGTTAACGTTCACCCCGCGCAGCAGCGCGACCCACCTGGTCATGCCCGAACCGTACCCCGTCGCCCCGACACCGCTTGCTCGGAGCGGCGTGAGCAGCGGTCCGGTAGACGGGACCCATGACGAACGACGCACCGCACGACGACGCACAGGGCCCCGACGAGCAGCACCGCGTGCCCGAGGGGGTCTCGGACGCCACCGTCGAGGCGCTCGGGACGCTGTCCGCCGCCCTCGAGACGATGGAGCACGCCCGCGGGCTGCTGTACGGGTTCCACCGGCTGACGGGGAAGGCGGACCTCGACCTGGGGGAGGCGGTCGACCAACTCCGGGATGCCGGGCACGCCGAGCTGGCGGACCGGATCGACCGCGAGCTCGTCGGGCGCAACGTCATCGGCGGCCGCTGGACGTTCCAGATCGTCGAGGACTACGACGACGGGTACTACGCCCTCGCGAAGGAGCTGGAGCGGACCGCGCGCGACGAGCTCGTGCAGGGCCGCAAGCACCTGTTCGAGGCGGGCATGAAGGAGGACCGGCGCACCCAGGGTCGGCGTCACCACGAGGCGACGCCGACCGACCTGCCGGACTGAGGCCGCGCCTCCCGGCTGCCCCACCGCCGCACAACCACAACCGCCCCGGACCACGGCTGTCCGTGGTTCGAGGCGGCTTTCGTTGTGCGAACGCGGCGCGGCGCGGGGCGGGGCGGGCGGCGCGGCGCCGGGCGACGCAGGACGAACGCGCGCCGCGACGCGCCCCGCGCGCGGAGCCCCGCGTCAGCCGACGCCGAGCAGCGTCTCGATCGGCCCGCGCGCGAAGTACAGCAGGAAGCCCGCGGCCACGACGTACAGCAGCCACGACACCTGCCGACCGCGCCCGGACAGCAGCTTGATGAGCACCCAGCTGATGAAGCCCGCGCCGATGCCGTTCGCGATCGAGTAGGTCAGCGGCATGATCACGATCGTCAGGAACGCCGGCAGCGCCGCCCCGAAGTCGGTCCAGTCGATGTCCCTCACCTGCGCCACCATGAGCGCTCCGACGACGACGAGTCCGGCGGCGGCGACCTCGAGCGGGACGACCTGGGTGAGCGGCGTGAGGAACATCGAGGCCAGGAACAGCAGGCCGGTGACGACCGAGGCCATCCCGGTGCGGGCACCCTCGCCGATGCCGGCTGCGGAGTCGATGAACACGGTGTTCGACGACACCGAGGCGCCGCCACCGGCGATCGCGCCTGCACCCTCGACGACCAGCGCCGACTTCAGCCGCGGGAACGTGCCGTCGGCGTTCGCCACGCCGGCGGCCTTCGCGAGGCCGGTCATGGTGCCCATGGCGTCGAAGAAGTTCGTGAAGACCAGGGTGAAGACGAGCATCGACGCGGCGATCGGGCCGATGCGGGTGAAGGCGCCGAAGACGTCCGCGTGGCCGACGAGCGACAGGTCCGGCACCGCGAACAGGGCGCTGGGGAGGCCCGGGGCGTTGAGGTTCCAGCCGGTGGGGGAGTCGACCGAGGTCGGGACCTTGAAGATCGCCTGCAGGATGATCGCGATGACCGTGGTCGCCACGATGCCGATGAGCAGGGCGCCGCGGACCTTGCGGGCCATGAGCGTGCCGATGATGACGAGGCCGATCAGGAACACGATGGTCGGCAGGGCGGCGATCGAGCCGTCCTCGCCCAGCTGCAGCGGCGGCGAGGCGTTCTTCGTGGTGCGGACGAAGCCTGAGTCGACGAGCCCGATGAACGCGATGAACAGGCCGATGCCGACGGTGATCGCGGCCTTGAGCTGCGCGGGCACGGCCGTGAAGATCATCGTCCGGATGCCGGTCAACGCGAGGATCACGATCACGACGCCGTTGATGACGACGAGCCCCATCGCCTCCGCCCACGTCACCTGGTGCACGACGCTCACGGCGAGGAACGAGTTGATCCCGAGTCCCGCGGCGATGCCGAACGGCAGGTTCGCGATGAGGCCCATCGCGATCGTCATGAGGCCGGCCACGAGCCCCGTCGCAGCGGCGACCTGGGCGTTCTGCAGCCACCCGCCGACGACGTCCTGCGGCGCCTGGTCCTGGCTGAACCCGCCGAGGATGAGCGGGTTGAGGATGACGATGTACGCCATCGTCACGAAGGAGACGAGTCCACCGCGGATCTCGCGGGGGATCGTCGATCCGCGGTGCGTGATCGAGAAGAAGCGGTCGAGGCCGGTCGCGAAGCGGTTCCGGGGTGTGGTGTCGGTCTGCGGGGCGCTCACCGAACAAGCTTAAAGGGCGCTGGGTTTCCGGCACGTCACAGCTTCCTTACAGGGATTTCCGGGAGGCGCGGCGCGCCTGGACGGGGTACGTCTCGCCCGGCGGCCGCTCGCGTTCTGCGGCCAGGGCTGGTGTTGGATGGACGGGTGAACCAACGTCTCGACCGAGCGCGCATCGAGTCCGCCGTCCGCGAGCTGCTGCTCGCGATCGGCGACGACCCCGACCGCGCGGAACTCACACGGACGCCCGCCCGCGTCGCGGAGTCCTACGCCGAGTTCTTCTCCGGCATCGGCACCGACGCGGTGGCGATCGCGCGGGACGGCACCGTGCACGCCGAACCGGCGGACCGCGGCCAGCTCGTGATCGTCCGGGACGTGAAGTTCCGCTCCGTCTGCGAGCACCACCTCCTCCCGTTCCTCGGCGTGGCCCACCTGGCCTACGCGCCGGGGGAGCGGCTCATCGGACTCGGCACGCTCGCCCGCGTGCTCGACGCCGTCGCCTCCCGTCCGCAGCTGCAGGAGCGGCTCGGCGAGCAGGTCGCGACGACGATCGCGGACGGGCTCGCGGCGGCCGGTGTCCTCGTCGTGCTCGACGCGCAGCACCAGTGCGTGACGACCCGTGGCGAACGCCAGACCGGATCGACGACCGTCACCGTCGCGGCGACGGGGAGCCTCGCGGACGCCGCCGGCCGGGCCGAGGCGATCGCCCTGATCGGCGCCGGCGCCGCCGGGACCGGCCACGGGGCGGACGCATGACGACGGAACGTGCCGGGTTGCGCCTCCCGGCCCCCGCGACGGCACCCGGCTGGGTCGTGCCCGCCCTGCGCCAACCGGTGCGCACCATCGGACGCCGCACCTACGACTTCGACCACCGCGTCGCCGTGATGGCGATCGTGAACCGCACCCCCGACTCGTTCCACGACCGGGGTGCCACGTTCGCGCTCGACCGTGCCGTCGAGGCGGCGGTTCGGGCCGCCGAGCAGGGCGCGGACTGGGTCGACATCGGCGGCGTGAAGTTCGCCCCAGGGCCCGAGCTCCCGGCGGCCGACGAGATCGACCGCGTGGTGCCGGTGGTCCGGCAACTCGCGCAGGAGTCGGACGTGACGATCAGCGTCGACACGTTCCGCCCCGAGGTCGCGGCCGCCGCGATCGAGGCCGGCGCGAGCGTCGTCAACGACACGACCGGGCTGTCCGACCCGCGGATGGCGGCCGTCGTCGCCGACTCGGACGCGACCGTCGTCATCACGCACTCGCTGGCCGAGCCCCGTCGTCCGCTGCCCGCGCCGCCGCAGTACGGCGACGTCACGACCGAGGTGGTCGACTTCCTGCGGGAACGCGTCGACCGGGCCCTCGCCGCCGGCATCCCGGAGTCGCGGATCATCGTCGACCCGGGGCACGACCTGAACAAGAACACCCGGCACACGCTCGAGCTCACCCGGCGCCTGCCCGAGGTCGTGGCGCTCGGCTACCCGGTGCTCGCGGCGGTGTCGAACAAGGACTTCGTGGGGGAGTCGCTCGGGCGGCCCCGCGGTGAACGGCTGGCCGGGTCGCTCGCCGTCGCGACCGTGAGCGCGATGCTCGGCGCCCGGATCGTCCGGATGCACGACGTGCCCGAGAGCGTCGACGCGATGCGGATGCTCGAGGCGACGCTCGGCTGGCGCGAACCGGTGGAAGCGCGGCACAACACGTGACCGGCCTGCCGCAGTCGATCGGCGACCTGTCCGACGACGACCTGCTCGAGCTGTACACGGCCGACGCCGTCGCCCCCTGGCTGCGCGTGAACTTCGTGACGACGCTCGACGGGTCGGCGACCGCCGGGAGGGACGGCGTGTCCGGGTCGCTCGGCGGCCCGGACGACCTGCGCGTGTTCGACCTGCTGCGCCGGGTGGCCGACGTGGTGCTCGTCGCCGCCGGGACCGTCCGCGACGAGGGCTACGGGCCGATGGCGCTGCACGACGCCGACGTCGCCTGGCGGCGGTCGCACGGGCTGCCCGACCACCCGGTGTTCGCGATCGTGTCCGGGTCGCTGTCCCTCGAGCCCGCGTCCCGGATCTTCACCGAGGCCCCGGTACGACCGATCGTCCTCACCTCGGCGTCGGCGGCCGGGTCACCCGCGGCCTCGGCGCTCGCAGCGGTCGCGGACGTCGTGCCGTGCAGCGCCGACGACGACCCGGACACCGTCGACCCAGCGCGGCTCCGTGACGCCCTGGTGGCGCGCGGCCTCGGCACGGTCCACTGCGAGGGCGGACCGTCGTTCTTCGGCGTGCTCGTGGCGGCGGACCTCGTGGACGAACTCACCCTGACGATCGACCCGACGCTCGAGGGCGGTGCCGGCCCGCGCATCACGCACGGCGGCTCGAACGAGCTGCGGCGCTTCCGACCGGCCCACGTGCTGCTCGGGCGCGACGGCGTGCTGCTGACCCGGTACGTGCGGGCACACGATCCGGGCGAGTGACCGGCGCCGCGTGCCGGACCCCGGCGAGTGACCGGCGCCGCGTGCCGGACCCCGGCGAGTGACCGGGGCGGCAGGCTAGGGTCGGGCGCGTGATCGACATCGTGGCGTCCGGGGTCCTCTTCGACATGGACGGGACCCTCGTCGACTCGACCGCGGTGGTCGAGGCGACCTGGTCCCGGTTCGGCGAGCGGCACGGCATCGACCCGGCGGAGATCCTCGCGTTCTCGCACGGCCGCCAGGCGATCAGCACGATCGAGCGCTTCCTGCCCGACCTCGACCAGGACGAGCAGGTGCGGATCGCCGACTCGCTCGTCGCCGAGGAGAGCGCGAGCACCGAGGGCATCGCCGAGATCCCCGGCGCCGCGGCGTTCGTCGACCGGCTGCTCGCGGCCGGCGTCCCGGTGGCGCTCGTGACGAGTGCGCCGCGGGACCTCGCCGCCGGACGCATGGCTGCCGCAGGACTGGCCATGCCCGGGGCGTTCGTGCCGTCGGAGGACGTCGAGCACGGCAAGCCCCACCCGGACGGCTACCTGCGCGGCGCGGCGTTGCTCGGCGTCGACGCCGCCGACTGCGTGGCGTTCGAGGACGCCCCCGCCGGGCTCGAGGCCGCGATCGCCTCGGGCGCGACCACGGTGGTCGTCGGCACGCTCGACGCCGACGTCACGGCCGGGCTGTACCGGGTGACGGGGTACGACGGCATCACGGTCGAGCGCGAGGGGACCGCGTTCCGCATCCGCGGCTGAGCCCGACTCCACGGCTGAGCCGTCCTCCGAGGCTGGGCCCGCGGCCTCGGCTGTCCACCTGCGGACGCTTCCAGCCCCCGTGGACGAACGTGGTCGTGCGGCCGGAACGACCGGGCCGCGGAAGGAACGACCATGGCAGCACTCGACGGCAAGAAGATCCTCGTCATCGCGACGAACTCCGGTGTGGAGCAGGACGAGATCGTCGTCCCCATCGACCAGCTCCGCGAGCGCGGCGCGACCGTGACGGTGGCGGCGCAGGAGACCGACCCGATCACGACCCTCATCGGCGATGAGGACCCGGGCAGGTCGGTCGACCCGGACACCACCATCGCCGGTGTCAACGCGGGCTCCTTCGACGCGCTCGTCGTCCCCGGTGGCACCATCAACGCCGACACCCTCCGCACCGACCAGCAGGCGGTGTCCCTCGTGCAGGCGTTCGCGGAGGCCGGCAAGCCCGTCGCCGCGATCTGCCACGGCCCGTGGACCCTCATCGAGGCCGGCGTCGTGTCGGGGAAGACGATCACGTCGTTCCCGTCGCTGCAGACCGACGTGCGGAACGCCGGCGCCGAGTGGGTCGACCGGGAGGTCCAGGTCGACGGCGTCCTCATCACGTCGCGGAACCCGGACGACCTGCCGGCGTTCGTCGACGCGATCGAGTCGGCGCTCACGGCGTAGCCGGCGCTGCGCCCACTCGCCATCGAGTCGGCGCTCACGGCGGAGCCGGCTGGGCCGAGTCTCGGCTCGGCGGACGCAGCGCGGGCTGCGGCGCCGCGGAAGAGTCCGCGGAGCCGAGTCTCGGCACCGCGGCCGGCAGCGAGGCGCGCCGCGGCCGGTCAGCCGAGCGGGACGGGGCGGGTCGTGCGGAGCACCGCGGGCCCGAGGGCGAGGACGCCGTCGGACTCCGGGTCGCACCGCACCCCGCCCCGCCCGCGCATCGCCCGGAACGCCCCCGGGGCCACCTCGTGGTCCATCCAGGCGCACGGGTTCGCCGGCCGGTAGCCACGGAACAGCACGGGGGCGTGGCCGACGCTCTGCAGGGAGAACGGCTCGCCCCGGAGCGCCTCGACGTCCACCCCGCGCAGGAACACGTTGCGTCGGGTCGCGGCCGGGTCGACGTCCGCGCCGAGAGCGGTGCCGACGGCCTCGAGTCCCTCGAGACCGATCACGGTCACCGAGGCGTGCACGTGCGCCCGCGACGCGAAGTAGCGGTCGCCGACGATCCCGAGCCCCGCGCGCAGCTCGACGTGCCTGCGCAGGTCGTCCGGCTCGCCGTCGACCACCGGCAGCGCGCCGTCCGCCGGTCGCCCCTCGTACCGGTGCCGCCGGGACACCAGCAGCAGCGCGATCTCGACGTCGGTCCGGCAGGGCAGGTCGCCGGGGCCGGCCACGTCGTCCACCAGGGTCACGCACCCCACGCTAGCCGCGCCTCCCGGTCCCGTCCCGCGCCGACGGACGTCCGCTGCCGTGTCCGATTCCCGCCAGTCGATGTCGGTGACCCGTGTCAGGCTGGAGGCATGTCCACCGCACCAGACGCCCTGCACGCCGAGCGCCACCGCGCCGTCGCCTCGCGCGACGCCCGGTTCGACGGGCAGTTCGTCACCGCCGTGCACTCCACCGGCATCTACTGCCGACCCTCGTGTCCGGCCCGGACCCCCGGCGCGGCCGGCGTCACGTTCTACCGCACGAGCGCGGCGGCGCACCTCGCCGGCTACCGCGCGTGCAAGCGCTGCCTGCCCGAGGCGACCCCGGGCAGCCCCGAGTGGGACGTGCGCGAGGACGTCGCCGGACGGGCGATGCGGCTGGTCCTCGACGGCGTCGTCGAGCGCGACGGGGTCCCCGGCCTCGCGGCCCGCGTCGGCTACTCGGAACGGCAGCTGAACCGCATCATGACCGCCGAGCTGGGCGCCGGACCGAAGGCGCTCAGCCGGGCACACCGCGCGCAGACGGCACGGACCCTGCTCACGTCGTCCGACCTGCCCGTCGCGGACGTCGCGTTCGCCGCCGGGTTCGCGAGCGTCCGCCAGTTCAACGACACCGTGCGCGAGGTCTTCGCGGTCACCCCGACCGGGCTCCGCGCGCGGCGAACGTCGCAGCCGGTGGTGGACGGGGCGCTGCACGTGCACCTGCCGGCACGGGCGCCGTTCGACGCGCAGGGGCTCCTCGACTGGCACGCCCTCCACGCCCTGGCGGGCACGGAACAGGTCGAGGTCGACGACGCGGGGCGGGTCACGTCGTACGGACGGGTGCTCGACCTGCCAGGAGGCGCGGCCTGGTTCAGCGCGTCGGCCGCGGTCCCGAGCGCGGACGGGCGGGGCACCGGGATCGACCTGCGCGTGCGCGTCACGGACCTCTCCGACCTGCCGACGCTCGTGGCCCGGGTGCGGTCGTACTTCGACCTCGACGCCGACCCGGAGGCGGTCGACGCCGTCCTCGGCGCGGTGCCCGAGCTGACTGGCGCCGTCCGACGCGTGCCCGGCATCCGCTTGCCGGGCGCGGTCGACCCGCACGAGATCGTGTTCCGCACGCTCATCGGCCAGCAGGTGTCCGTCGCGGCGGCCCGGACGGCCCAGACCCGGCTGGTGGCGGCGCTCGGTGCGCCCGTGCCGTCCGCGATCGCGCCGGACGGCCTGCTCTTCCCGTCCGCCGCCGCGATCGCTTCGCGGGGGCACGAGGTCCTGCGGGGACCGGCGGCCCGCGTGGACACCATCCTGCGGGTGGCCGCCGCGCTCGCCGACGGATCGCTGGTGGTCGACGCCGGCCAGTCGCTCGACGAGCTGCGCGCCGGGCTCCTCGCGGTGAAGGGCATCGGTCCCTGGACCGCCGACTACGTGGCGCTCCGGGTCCGCCACCACCCGGACGTCTTCCTCCACAGCGACCTCGCCGTGCGGAACGGTGCACAGGAACTCGGTCTGCCCGGTTCGCCGCGCGAACTCTCCCTATGGTCTGAGCAGGTGGCGCCGTGGCGGAGCTACCTCACCATGCACTGCTGGCGACCGATCATCGACCGCGCGACGGCGACGACCGTGCCGACCAGCACGACGACCGCGGCTCCGGCCGCCCGGAAGGACGAACGATGACCGACGCGACGATCCAGACCCTGGACACCCCCGACGGCCCCTTCACCGTGCTCGAGGACACCGAGGGCCGTGTCCTCGCCTCGGGCTGGACCGACTCGGTCGAGCGCATCCTCGCGCGCCTCGCCGACCGACACCGACCCGACCGCATCGCCGACGGGCGGGTGGCCTCGGCCGATGCCGTCGACGCCTTCTACGCGGGCGAGGTCGACCACGCGATGCAGGTGCCCGTGCGGCAGTTCGGCACGGAGCTCTTCACCGAGGGGTGGCGGCAGCTCCGACTGGTCCCCGCGGGCGCGACGCTCACCTACACCGGCTTCGCGGCGGCGATGGGGCGACCCGACGCCGTCCGCGCCGCGGCGAGCGTCTGCGCCCGGAACGCCCCGGCGCTGTTCGTGCCGTGCCACCGGGTGCTGCGGACCGACGGCACCCTCGGCGGGTTCGCCTGGGGGCTCGACGTGAAGCGGTCGTTGCTCGAGCGGGAGTCGGTGGGGACGACCGCGCTCGTCTGAGCCCGGGCGGGCGCACGGGCGTCCTCCCCCTGGTTGCGGGTGTCGACGCGACGGCGCAGTGCTGTCATGCTCGACACAACCGACCCGCCACGGACCAGACCCGAAGGACCCACGCACACCTGCGGCACACCGCGGTCGAACCACCTTCGAGGACCCCCATGGACCAGCACGTCGACCGCACGGTCGTCTCCGCGGACGGCACGGTGCTCGCCGTGTCCGACGCCGGAGCGGGCCCCGCGCTCGTGGTCGTCGGCGGGGCGTTCGACCACCACGGCACCCCCTTCGTCACCGCACTGACCGCGGCGCTCCGCGACCGCTACCGAGTGCTCACCTACGACCGGCGCGGCCGCGGCTCGAGCGGCGACACCGAACCGTGGTCGATCGAGCGCGAGGTCGAGGACCTCGCGGCCGTCGTCGCCGACGTCGAGGGGCCGATCACCGCGGTCGGCCTGTGCGTCGGCGCCGGGGTGGTGCTGCACGCGATCGCGGGCGGGGTCCGACTCGACGCCGCCGTGCTGTGGGAACCGCCCTACCGCGCCACGGTCGACCCGCACGCCGACGACGTCGTGTTCGCCGATGCGCTCGACGAGCACGTCGCGAGCGGTCGTCGGGCCCAGGCTGTCCGGGCGTTCCTCGCGCACGTCCTCGGCGTCCCGATGGGCCAGATCACGGCGCTCCGGCTGAAGGGTTCGCTGTGGCGCTCCCTCGTCGTCGACGCGCACGTCCTGAGCCGCGACGTCCGGGTGCTCAACGGCCTCGCGATCCCCGAGCGGGTGGCCGCGGCCGTGGGCGTGCCGGTCCTCGTCGCGGCGGGTGGCGACGGGCTCGAGTGGATGCGGCAGGCGGCTCGCGCGGTCGTCGAAGCCGTCCCGGGGTCGGAGTACACCGAGGTGCCCGGACAGGGACACGTCCCCGCCCCCGAGGCGCTCGGCGAGCTGCTCGACCGCCTCACGGTGCGGACGAACGCACGGCGCTGACCACCGGGGCTGCAAGGATGGTCGTCGTGAACGCACCTCGTCTCGGCCTCCTGCTCGACGTCGACGGGCCCATCGCCAGCCCCGTCTCGCGCACCATCGCGATCCCGCGCATCGTCCAGGACCTCGTCGCGCTCGCCGCCGAGGGCATCCCGGTCGTCTTCAACACCGGCCGCAGCGACGCCTTCATCCGGCAGGAGGTCGTCGGACCGCTCCTCGAGGGGGGTCTCGCCGCCGGCGGCCGCGTGCACGCCGTGTGCGAGAAGGGCGCCGTCTGGTGCTCGATCGGGCCGCAGTACGAGGGCGGCATGGGCGAGCTGACCGTCGCCGAGGACCTCGCCCTGCCGAGGGACTACGCCGACGAGATGCGGGAGCTCGTCCGCGACGAGTACGCCGACCTGGTGTTCTTCGACGAGACCAAGCGCGCCATGGTGTCCATCGAGCAGCGCGTCGAGGTGCCGAACCAGACGTACCTCGCGCGCCAGCCGGAGTTCGACGCGAAGGCGATGGCGGCGCTCGAGCGCCGCGGACTCGGGGTCCGACGGCTCGACGACGTCCGCCCCGACGCCGCCGGGGTCGTGCAGTGGCGCATCGACCCGACGATCATCTCGACCGACGTCGAGTCCGACCGCAGCGGCAAGGACATGGGTGCCGAGCGGTCGCTCGAGCTCCTCGCGCAGGACGGCGAGCTGCCGCTCGCGTGGCGGACGATGGGCGACTCCCGGAGCGACTACGCGATGGCGGACTGGCTGCACGCGAACGGGCACGAGGTCGCGCACGTCGACGTCCGTCCGTCCGACGGGGTCCCAGCCACGCCGTACCCGGTCCTCACGGCACCGGACGGCGTGATCCACGACGAGGCCGGAGCCCGCTTCCTGTCGGGCTGGCGCCGATCCGCCTGAGCCGAGCCGCGCCTCCCGGCCCGGAACGGGACATCCCCGCCGTTTGCGTGCCGGGGTGGTACACCAGTACTCTCGCGGGGTCCGCCGCCAGCCGATGACGGGAACCACCCCATGGCACCGAAGCTCCGCATCAAGTCGATCGAGGCGTCCCTCGCTGACTCCGAGGAGAAGGGGCGCTCCCTCAAACGGTCGCTGAAGACCTTCGACATCGCGGCGATGGGCATCGCCGTCGCCGTCGGCGCCGGCATCTTCTCGGTCGGCGCGAACGCCGCCGCGAACTTCGCCGGTCCCGGCGTGATCATCTCGTTCCTGCTCGCCGCCGTCACGTGCGGCCTGGCGATCATGTGCTACGCCGAGTTCGCGTCGACGATCCCGGTCGCCGGCTCCGCCTACACGTTCACCTACGCCACGATGGGCGAGCTCCTCGCGTGGATCGTCGGTTGGGACCTCATCCTCGAGACGCTCACCGCCAGCGCCGTGATCGCGAAGTACTGGGGGATCTACCTCAGCGAGGCGTTCAACGTGTTCGGCGTGGCCCTGCCGAGCACGATCCAGCTCGGCCCGGTCCCGTTCACGTGGGGGCCGGTGCTCATCGTCGGCATCTTCACGGTCCTGCTCGCCTTCGGCACCCGCCTGTCGAGCCGGGTCTCGGCCGTCATCACGATCATCAAGGTCGCGATCGTCGTCTTCGTCATCGTCGCCGGTGCGTTCTTCGTCAAGGCCGCGAACTTCACCCCCTTCATCCCGCCGGCCGAACCCGCCAAGGGTGCCGAGGGGAGCGTCTGGACCCAGTCGCTCGTGTCCTGGTTCACCGGGTCCGAGCCCGCCCAGTACGGCGTCTTCGGTCTGCTCGCCGCGGCCTCCCTCGTGTTCTTCGCGTTCATCGGCTTCGACGTCGTGGCGACGAGCGCCGAGGAGACCGAGAACCCGCAGAAGACCCTGCCCCGCGGCATCTTCATCGGCCTCGGCATCGTGACGCTGCTCTACGTGGGCGTCAGCATCGTCATCACCGGCATGGTCTCGTACCAGCGTCTGGCGCAGGAGGACGCGCCGTCCCTCGCCTCGGCGTTCTCCATCGTCGGCCTGCCGTGGGCCGCCGGGATCATCGCGATCGGCTCCCTGATCGGTCTCACGACGGTCGTCATGGTGCTGCTGCTCGGTCTGTCCCGCATCGTGTTCTCGATGAGCCGCGACGGCCTGCTGCCGCGCTGGTTCTCGAAGACGAACGAGAGGACGCAGACCCCCGTGCGCGTGCAGGTCGTCGCGGGCGTCGTCGTGGCACTGCTGGCCGGCTTCACGGCGGTGGACAAGCTCGAGGGCATGATCAACATCGGCACGCTGTCGGCGTTCGTCCTGGTGTCGATCGGCATCGTCGTGCTGCGTCGCACGCGTCCGGACGCCCCGCGCGCCTTCCGGGTGCCGTGGTCGCCGGTGCTGCCGATCGTGTCGGCGGTGCTGTGCTTCTGGCTGATGCTGAACCTCGAGGTCGAGACGTGGCTGCGGTTCGTCATCTGGCTCGTGATCGGGTTCGCGATCTACTTCGGCTACAGCCGTCGCAACAGCCGGGTGGGCAAGGGCCTGCAGTAGGGCGCTGACGCGGGCGCTGGCGCGGGCGCGGGCGCTGGCGCGGGCGCTGGCGGACGGGTCGAACCAGGTTTCCGACACCGAACCACGCGCAGGGGCTGGTTCGGTGTCGGAAACCTGGTTCCACGCAGCCACGCGGCCCCACGTCGGCGCCGCGTCAGGCGCCGAGCGCGAGGGTCGCGCCGAAGCCCAGCATGACGAGCGCGACGAGACCGTCGAACACGCGCCACGTCAGCGGCTTCGCGAACAGCGGTCGCAGGAGCCGTCCGCCGAACCCGAGCGCACCGAACCACAGGCAGCTCGCGAGGACCGCCCCGGCCGTCCACCACCACCGGTCCGCCGGCCCCTGCTGGTTCGCGACCGAGCCGAGGAACACGAGCGTGTCCAGGTACACGTGCGGGTTCGCCCAGGTGAACAGGAGCATCGTCACGACGGCCGTCCGCACGGTCGCGGCCCGACCAGGAGGCGCGGTGCGCGTCCGCCCCGCTGCCACCGTCGTCGGGGCCGTCGCCGCGGCACCGGCCCCGGCCGGGTGGACGGCCGCACCGCGCCCCGCACCGGACACTGCGCCCGATCCTGACGGGGCGCGGTGTTCGTCCGCGGGCGCAGTCGCGGGCGCGATCGCCGCCGGGACGCCGTCGTCCGCCGCCTCGGACTCGACCCGCAGGGACTCGCCCGACGGCCACAGCGCACGACGGGCCGCGAGCACCCCGTAGGTCACGAGGAACGCCGCCCCGACGAAGCGGATGACGACGAGCGCGACCGGGAAGCGCTCGACCACGACCCCCACGCCGAGCACCCCCGCCAGGATGAGCACGGCGTCCGACAGGGCGCAGACGACGACCGCGGCCGCGACGACGCGCACGGACGAGGTCACCGCGAGGCGCAGCAGGTACGTGTTCTGCACGCCGATCGCGACGATGAGCGCGAGTCCGGTGCCGAGGCCGGCGAGCAGGGGGAGGAGGGCGGTCACGGCTCGAGCGTAGGAGCGCACCCCGATGCAGTACAGCTCACGTTCCTGATGCTGCGTAAGCTCAGCTGCATGCCAGGGCTGCAGCGCGAACACCTCGAGACCCTCCTCGCCGCGGTCGACCACGGCACCCTCGACGCCGCTGCCCGGGCACTGTCCATCACGCCGTCGGCGGTGTCGCAGCGGATCAAGTCGATGGAGCAGCAGGTCGGTCGGGTGCTCCTGCAGCGGACGACACCGGTCCGCCCGACGCCCGACGGCGAGGTCGTCCTCCGCCACGCACGACAGGCGCAGCTGCTCGACGAGGAGACCGCGCGGGCGCTCGGCGGCGGGGAGTCGGTCGTGCCGTTGATCCCGCTCGCGGTGAACGCCGACTCGCTCGGCACGTGGTTCCTCGACGCGCTCGCCCTCGTGCGCGCCGACACCGAGGTCGTGTTCGACCTCCACCGCGAGGACCAGGACCGCACCGCCGAACTCCTCCGCGCGGGCGCGGTGATGGCCGCCGTGACGGCCGAGGCCGAACCCGTGCAGGGCTGTTCCTCGGTGCCGCTTGGGATCGACCGGTACCGGGCGGTGGCCTCCCCGTCGTTCGTGGCGCGGTACCTGCCGGGTGTCGACAGCGAGCAGCGGATGACGCGACTCCTCGACCGCGTGCCCCTGGTGGACTACGACCGTGACGACGACCTGCAGCAGGGGTACCTGCGCCGGGTGCTCGGGCACGCCCCGTCCGGCCCCCGGCACTTCGTCCCGACCTCGGCGGACTTCGCCCGTGCGGTGTCGCTCGGCTTCGGCTGGGGGATGCTGCCGGAGGCCCAGTGCCTCGACGCCCTCGAGCACGGCGACCTCGTCGAACTCACCCCCGGGCGCCGCGCGGACGTGGCGCTGTGGTGGCAGCGCTGGAACCTGGCCTCGCCGCTGCTCGAACGCGTGGCCGAGGCCGTCCGGGCGACGGCGGCCGAGCGCCTCCACCCGGTCGGTCAGACGGTCGCGCGGTAGCGGAGGCCGTCCACGAGCAGTCCGACGAGCATCTGGCTCTGTTCGATCGACGCGGCCCCGTGGCACAGGTCCGCCACCGCGTGCAGGAGCTGCTGGGCGTCCACGTCGGGACGGATCGTCCCGGCTTCGGCCGCCGCCTCGAGGAGTCCGCCGAGCGCGCCGCCGAGTCGGCCGACGAAGTACTCGGGCAGGGCTGCGAACGCCGGATCCCCGGAGTGCAGGGCCGCGGCGAGTCCCCGCTTCGTCGCGACGAACTCGGTGAACCGCTGCAGCCAGCGGGCGAGCGCCTCGTCGGGAGCGTGCGCAGCCGCGAGCTCGTCCGCGGCGGCCGCCGTCGACTCGACCGCCCGCTGGAACACGGCGACGACGAGGTCCGAGCGCTGCGGGAACCGCCGGTAGAGCGTGCCGACGCCGACGCCGGCCCGGTCGGCGATCAGCTTCGCGGGGGCGTCCACCCCGTCGCTCGCGAAGACGGCCTTGGCGGCGTCGGTCAGGGCGTCGGCATTGCGTCGGGCGTCGGCGCGCACGGAGTCCTCCTCTTGCGTAAACGGAAAACCATTCCGTATAGTTCCGGAAGGGCGTTCCACTTCGGTCCACGATACGGCACCGTGCCCCGGGACGCCATCGACAGGAGGAACCGCACATGCAGTACCGCACCCTCGGCCGCACCGGCATCCAGGTCAGCCCCTTCGCGCTCGGCGCCATGATGCTCGGCACCGACGGCAGCATCGGCAACGGCGACGAACAGGACTCGATCCGCATCGTCCACCGTGCACTCGACGCCGGCATCAACCTCATCGACACCGCCGACCGCTACTCGCAGGGCGGCTCCGAGGAACTGCTCGGCAAGGCACTCGTCGGGCGACGCGACGACGTCGTCCTCGCCACGAAGTTCAACGGCCCGATGGGCGACGACCCGAACCGCCGGGGGAACTCGAGGCGGTGGATCATGCAGGCGGTGGAGGGGTCGCTCCGCCGTCTGCGGACCGACCACATCGACCTCTACCAGGCGCACCGACCCGACGACACGGTCGACCTCGAGGAGACCCTGTCCGCACTGACCGACCTGGTCCGCAGCGGCAAGGTCCGGGCGATCGGCAGCTCGGACTTCCCCGCGTCGATGCAGGTCGAGGCGCAGTGGACGTCCGAGCGCCGTGGCCTCGAACGATTCCGCACCGAACAGCCGACCTACTCGATCCTCAACCGCGGCATCGAGCGCGAGGTCCTCCCGACCGTCCAGCGCCACGGCATGGGAGCACTCGTCTGGAGCCCCCTCGCCGGTGGCATGCTGACCGGCCGGTTCCGGAAGGGGCAGGACACCGACCTCGCCCGCGCGACCATGTTCCGACACAACCGCGACGAGCGACGGATCGACGCCGTGGAACAGGTCGTCGCACTCTCCGAGGAGACCGGCATCCGGATGACCCACCTCGCGATGGCGTTCGCGATCGCGCACCCCGGCGTCACGAGCGCCCTGATCGGCCCACGCTCGATGGAGCAGCTCGACGACCTGCTCGCCGGCGCCGACGTGGCGCTCTCCGACGAGGTCCTCGACCGCATCGACGCGATCGTCCCACCCGGCACCGACGTCGGTCGGCTCGACCAGCAGTACAACCCGCCGGCGGTCCTCGACGCGGCTCTCCGCCGCCGCCCCGCCACGGACCGTTCGGCGGCCTGACACGCGGCCGGGCGGCCTGACACGCGGCAGGGCGGGCCGCCCGGCCGTCGGGGCTGTCCGCTTCCCGTCGCGTCCGTTGCGGGAAACCGCACGATCAGCCCGCCCGGGCCCGTGTTCACACGTTCGTCACGAAGCGGGCCCGTGGGCCGCCCTACGATCGCAGGACCGACGGCGACGGGCCGTCGGGAGCACGACCGCTCCACGACACGAAACACCGAACACCGCGACCGCACCCACGGTCGCGACCCCGCCGGCCGAGGATCCCTAGTCCTCGCCGGCCGGACCTCCCGAGGGTCCGGATCCATGTCGCCGCAGCCGCCGACGCCCGTCTCACGATGCGTCGGCGCCTGCGCTCGACGACGCGTGAGTCCTCTCCGAACCCGACAGGAGACCACGCCATGTCCGCACCGCCGGACGTCCGTCGTACCCCGACGCGACTCCAACCGCCCGCCCGCACGACCGACGAGCTGCAGTCCCCGGACTTCCAGCTCCCCGCCCCACTCACCCCGCGTGACCGCGAGCGGGCCCGCCGCCGCCGGCAGACCGAGCCGGTGCCCTACGTCCGACCCCGGGCGGAGAGCCGCGCGCACAGCCCCGTGATGGTCCTCATCGTGCTCGTCGCCACGCTCGGCGTGATGGCGTACGCGGTGTTCCTGCTCGATCCGGCCAACCGCGGCGACTTCCTGCCGTACGGGCTCGTGATCGTGGCCGAGAGCGTGCTCGTCGGACAGGCGCTCCTGTCGATGTGGACGATCCTGTCCGGCGGCTCCGACCCTCGGGACTTCGCGTTCCACCACACCCAGGACACCCTGTTCGACCGCGACACCATCGCCCGCAGCGGTGCCGCCGACCAGCCCCACCGCTGGCCGATGCACGTCCGCGGACGTCGGGTCGAGGTCGACGTCTTCATCACCGTCTACGGCGAGGAGCTCAGCAAGGTCGCCGCCACCGTGCAGGCGGCGGTCGCGATGCGCGGCGAGCACCGCACCTGGGTGCTCGACGACGGCCGGAGCGACGACGTCCGCGCGCTCGCCGAGGAGCTCGGCGCCCGGTACGTCCGACGGCTCTCGTCGCACGGCGCGAAGGCCGGCAACATCAACCACGCGCTGACCCTGGCGAAGGGCGACTACTTCGCGGTGTTCGACGCCGACTTCGTGCCGAAGCCGGACTTCCTGTTCGAGACCGTGCCGTTCTTCGCCGACGACGGCATCGCCTTCGTGCAGACGCCGCAGTCGTACGGCAACCTCCACAACCTGGTGTCCCGCGGCGCCGGGTACATGCAGACGGTGTTCTACCGGTTCATCCAGCCCGGACGGAACCGCTTCAACGCGGCGTTCTGCGTCGGGACGAACGTCATCTTCCGCCGCGAGGCGATCGACGAGATCGGCGGCATGTACACCGACTCGAAGTCCGAGGACGTCTGGACCAGCCTGATGCTCCACGAGCGCGGCTGGAAGACCGTCTTCATCCCGATGACCCTCGCCGTCGGCGATGCCCCGGAGACCATCGAGGGCTTCACGAAGCAGCAGCTCCGGTGGGCCACGGGCGGCTTCGAGATCCTGCTCACGCACTTCCCGTTCCGTCCGAAGCACCGGCTCACGATGGACCAGCGGCTGCAGTACCTCGTCACCGCGAGCTTCTACCTGACGGGCATCGTCCCCGGGCTCCTCCTGCTCGTGCCGCCACTCGAGATCTACTTCGACCTGCGCCCGATGAACCTGTCGATCGGTGCCGGCGAGTGGGTGCTGTTCTACCTCGGCTTCTACGGCGTGCAGGTGCTCCTCGCGTTCTACGCCCTCGGGTCGTTCCGGTACGAGACGCTCCTGCTCGCGGCGGTCTCGTTCCCGATCTACGCGAGCGCGCTCTGGAACGTCGTGTGCGGCAAGGAGCAGGCCTGGCACGTCACGGGAGCGGCCCGCGGTCGGACGCCGTCGCCGTTCAACTTCATCGTCCCGCAGGTGCTCGTGTTCGTGTTCCTGGCGTTGACGAGCGTCGTCGCCGTCTGGCGCGACCTCGACAACGGGCAACTGACACTCGCCACCGCGTGGAACATCACGAACACCCTCGTGTTCCTCGCCTTCGTCATCGCGGCGTTCCGCGAACAGGGCCGGAACCGTGTGACGGACCGGATCGCCGCCCAGCGGGAAGGGATCGCAGCATGACCTGGACGAACCGACTCCGGTTGTTCGCCGGACTCATCGTGGTGCTCGTCGTCGTGGCGGCGTGCACGCTCGTCTTCAACCAGCGCCAGAGCGCGGTGGCGAGCACGTCGGCCGCGATCGCCGCGCAGGAGTACGCCGTCGGCACCGACTACGGCGGCACCGTGACCGAGGAGTACGTCGAGGAGGGCGACACCGTCCAGAAGGGCGACGAGCTCCTGCAGGTGCAGAGCCTCCAGCTGGCGCAGGACATCCGCAAGGGCGTCGTGGGCGCGAACACGCAGACGAGCGCCTACGACATCGGCGCGGACGGCTTCATCACCTTCAAGGCCGAGGTCTCCGGCACCGTCGCGAAGGTCGACGTGAAGACGGGCGGCTACGTGCAGGCCGGTTCGGAGCTCGGCACCATCCACAAGGAGGACAGCCTCTTCGTGACGTCGAGCTTCATCGTCACCGCACGGGACTACGGGCGGATCCGCAACGGTGCCGCGGTCGACCTCGTGCTCCCGAACGACACGACGATCCGCGGGACCGTGAAGAGCGTCAGCGTCGAGACGAACGACCAGGGGCAGGCGAAGACCACGGTCGACGTCGAGAGCCCCGAGCTGTCCGCCTCGCCGACGACCGGCATCACGAGCCCCGGGACCCCGGTGGACGCCACCCTGCACCTGCGGGACGACGGCCGGCTCGCGGGCGTCACGGACCTCGTGCGCGACTTCGCGCGGCAGATCGGCCTGTGACCGTGCTCCGGCTGCCTCGGTCCGCCCGTCGCGACCAGGCGCCGGACGCGCGCCGGCGGGTCGGCGTGCGCCGCGCCTCCAGACCGGTCCTGGCCGTCACCGTCGTGACGACCGTCGCGGTGCTCCTCACCGCGTGCACCGGGACTGGAGGCGCGGACCACCCCCGCGAGACCACCGCACCCTCCGCGAGTGGTGCGGCACAGGCGCGTGCCGTCGCCCGTCTCGGCGACGTCGCGTCGTCGAAGGCGGGCGCGATGCGCCTCGCCGACGGCCTGCTGCCGCCGACGAACCGGTGGTTCTCCGGACTCGTGTTCGGCGACGCCCCACAGCCCGTGTTCCCCAGTCCGATCTCGTGGCAGGTGACCGACGACGGCTTCGCGGCCGGGCTCCCGGTCGTGTCGGCCACCGAGAAGACCATCGCCGGCGGCGCGACGCAGCAGGTCGGCCTCGACCTCGGCGCGACCTCGACCGAGGTCTCGGCGTACGACGCGGTGTCGGTGACCGTGGAGCACCGCCGCGGCGCGACCGTCCTCGGACACACCGTGCTCGCCGAGGGTTCGCCGCTCGTGACCTACACCGCCGCGCGTGCCGGCACCGTCACCACGACGGCGCCGATCGACGCGACCGGCACCCGGACCGGCACCGTGACGAGCGGTGGGCGCACCTGGCAGCTCGTGGTCCGCGACGGCACGATCGACGGTGACGCGGTCGCGCTCTCGGCCGGCGGCAGCATCGTCCTCCTGCCCGTGCCGGACGACGCGACCGCAGCACAGACCGACCGGCTCGTCGGGGCCGCCCGGCCGCTCACGGGCGTCGCGCTCGGGCGGAGCGCCTCGCCGGGGCAGCAGCACACCACGCTGACGTACGACTTCGGCTCCGACGACCCGGGCGTCCTCGTCCCGCAGCCGGGGCAGGGCACGACCGGGCTCGACTGCACGGGCCTGTACTACGACACCGTCCAGGGCGCCGCACCGGTCTGCACCGGCACGGCCCTCCGGCTCGCGGTCGACACCGTCGAGCCCTCTGACACCCTCGATGTGTCCGGACTGTCGTCCGCCGACCGGTCGACGCTCGTCGCCCAGGTGCGCGTCGACGCCTCGACCGTGAACGCGTCGTCCTACGCGGCGGACAGCTACGCCGGTGGGAAGGACCTGTCCCGCGTCGCGAACCTGTACCGACTCGCGACCGAGCTCGACCTGCCGTCGGTGGCGAGCACGCTGAAGACCTCGGTGGTGGACGAACTCGACCAGTGGTTCGACGCCGCCGGGTGCGGGGCGCGGACCGCCCGGTGCTTCGCGTACGACCCGACCGTGCACGGACTCGTCGGACAGGAGGCCTCGTTCGGCTCCGACGAGTTCAACGACCACCACTTCCACTACGGGTACATCCTGTCCGCCGCCGCGGTGCTGGCCGCCGACGACCCCGCGCTCGTCAGCCGCTGGCGCACCGTCGCCGACCTCGTCGCCGCGGACATCGCCTCGCCGGAGGCCACGGCCTCGTTCCCGCAGCTGCGCGTCTACGACCCGTACGCGCAGCACTCCTGGGCGTCCGGCTTCTCGCCGTTCGCCGACGGCAACAACCAGGAGTCGTCGTCCGAGGCCGTCTCGGCGTGGAACGGCGTCGCGCTCTGGGGTGCGGTCTCGGGGTCGTCGTCCCTCGAGTCGGTGGGCACGTGGCTGCTGTCGAACGAGGCCGCTTCGGCCCGCCGGGACGTGCTCGACCCCGACCTGTCCGCGTTCCCGGAGTTCCGGCACGAGGTGGTCTCGCTGACCTGGGGCGGGAAGCGCGACCACGCGACGTGGTTCAGCGCCGCCGCGGCCGCCCCCGCGGGGATCGAGCTCATCCCGATGCCGGCCGTCGCTCGGTCGTACGTCGCCGCCGGCGGAGCCGCGCAGATCCGCCGGGTACTCGCCGAGGCCGTGCCGGACGGCAGGTACGACGTCCAGTTCGGCGACTACCTGCTCATGTACCGGGCGTTGGCGTCGCGGTCGGAGGCGCGGGCGGCGCTCGGCGCGGCCCGGGACCTGCCGGACGCGGTGGTCGACTCCGCGAACTCGCGCTCGTACATGCTCGCGTGGATCATGGCGCGGGCGTAGGCGCGCGCTCCGCACCGTGCGTCGTTCGCGATCCGGTGCGAGGAAGGTGGCTCGGTGCGGCGCTGCAAGCTCGCACCGAGCGGTCGCCGGCGCATCGGCTGGACAACCTCGCACGGTGCGCGGCGCGCTGACCCCGCACCGGCCGGGCAACCTCACACCGCGCGGCCGACCATGCACGGTGCTGGGCGCCCCCGGGCGCCTCGCGCGGAGTCCCCGTCCGCCCCGCACCGTGCGTCGTTCGCGATCCGGTGCGAGGAAGGTGGCCCGGTGCGGCGTTGCATGCTCGCACCGAGCGGTCGCCGGCGCACCCGCCGAACAACCGCGCACGGTGCGCCGCCCGCTGACCTCGCACCGGCCGGGCAACCTCGCACCGTGCGGCCGACCACGCACGGTGCTGGGCGCCGCCGGGCGCCTCGAGCGGGGTCCCCGCCCGCCCCGCACCGTGCGTCGTTCGCGATCCGGTGCGAGGAAGGTCGCTCGGTGCGGCGCTGCATGCTTGCACCGAGCGGTTGCCGGCGCACCGGCCGGACAACCCCGCACGGTGCGCGGTGTGCCGATCAGGTCTGGCAGCGCGGGCACCAGTACGTGTCGCGCAGCGTGAGCTCCGAGTCGCCGAGTTCCCCGTGCCGGATCGGCGTCCCACACCGCAGGCACGGCTTCCCCGCTCGCCCGTACACCCAGAAGCGCCGCCCGGGCCGGTCGACACCGGTGGTCACCCGGGCGTTCCGGTCCCGGTTGGCGAGGATGAGTCGGCTCGCCAGGGCGATCACCCGCGCCGGGTCGTGCACCTCGCGCACCGGACGGGTCGGCAGCACGCCGCGCAGGAAGCACAGCTCGTTCCGGTACACGTTGCCGAGGCCAGCGAGCACCCGCTGGTCGAGCAGCGCCAGGCCGATCGGACGCTCCGGGTCGCGCTCGAGGTTCGCCAGGGCGAGGTCGGCGTCCCAGTCGGTACCGAGCAGATCGGGACCGAGGTACCCGACGACCTCGGACTCCTGGTCGCGAGGGACGACCTCGAGCACACCGAGGGTGAAGCCGACCGTGGAGACATCGGCGGCGCTGCCCGGTCCACCGCCGGTCGCGTCGAGGACCACTCTGGCCTGGTGCGCCGGGCGACGCCATCGGTCCCCGGGGGCGTAGACGTCCCACCGGCCCTCCATCTTGAGGTGCGAGTGGATGGTGAGGTCACCGATCCGGTGCAGCAGGTGCTTGCCACGGGGAACGACCTCGTCCACGGTGCGGCCGACGAGGTCGAGCGTCGCGAACGCCGGCACCCGGAAGTCGCTCCGGGTGAGGACCTTCCCCGCCAGGGCGGTGTGGAGCCGTCGCGCGGCCCGGAAGACGGTGTCGCCCTCAGGCACGGGCCACCCCCGTCGAGTCGTCAGACACGGAGACGCAACCCCTGCGGTGTGGCGGTGAACCCGGCCTCGCGGAGCGCCGAACCGAGCGGCGTCTCGAGGACGAAGTCCCCGTTCACCCGCTCGACCGAGAGCTTCCGCAGGCCGGTCCGCACGGTGGCCGCGATCGACGCCGCGGCCACGGCGAGGTCGGCCGGATCGTCGGTGAAGGTCAGCACCGACTTGCCGCCACGCTCGACGTACACCGCGAGGTGCCCGTCGACCGTCGTGACGAGCGCGCCCGCCTTGCGCCCGGGCCGGTGGCCTCTTCCCGTGGTCTTCGCAGGAGCCGGGTCCGCGGCCGCACCGGAACGATCAGCGGTGCTGTCGGCGCTGCCCGCAGCGTCGTCGGGGCCGGCGGAGTCCGACGGCCACGGCAGCGACGCCCCGAACGGGTTCGCCGGGTCGGTCGCCGCGAGGGTCAACGCTTCGCGGGCGCGGTCTGGATCGGCGCGTTCGTCGTCGTCGAGGTCTCGCGCGTACGTGCGGAGCCGGTCGACGGTGGGCCCGGTCGCGAACTGTGCGGCCCCGAGCCCCTCGACGAAGTACCCGCGGCGGGCCCGGCCGGACTCCTCGAAGCGGGAGAGCACCCGGTACACGCCGGCGAAGCCACCGCGGACACCCTCGACCTGCACGGCGCCGCGGGTGACGACGCCGTACCGTTCGAGCAGCTGTTCGGCGGTCGCCGCGGCCCGGACGGTCGAGTCGGACTCGGCCAGGGGCAGCAGGGACCACCGGCCACCGACGGACGGCGGACCGGACTGCGTCGGCAACGTCGGCCGTCGACGCCCGCGGTACGCCCGGGCGCGGGGCGCGCTGGAGCTCTTCGCCTTCCCGCCGAGCATCGCCCGCAGCGGCGCGAAGGTGTCGTTCGTGATCTGTCCCGCCCACACGAGGTCCCACAGCGCGGTCGACAGGGCGGTGTCGTCGGTGCTCCCCACCGCCTGTCCGAGCTGCCGGAAGAAGTACGCCCCGCCTCCGGCCAGTGCTCCGAGCACGTCCCGTTGCAGTTCGGTCGTCTCGTCACCGGAGGGCTCGGCCAAGGTGGTCGCGGCGGTGTCGGCCAGGTGCAGGCGGACCCAGCCGTCGTTGCCGGGCAGGGTGCCACCACCCGACCAGAGGACCTCGCCCGTGGCGGTGAGCTCGTCGAGCATGCTCGGCGCGTAGTCGCTGACACGGACCGGCAGGACCAGGGTCTCCCACGCGCTGGCGGGCAGGGCCACCCCGGCGAGTTGATCGACGACCTGGAGCACCCCGTCGATGCCGCGCAGGCCGCTGCGGGCCCCGCCCGTCCGGACGTGCTGCCACGCGGGCAGGAACCGCGCGAGGGCGTCCGGCGCGACCGGCTCGACCTCGTGCCGGAGCGCCGCGAGCGACTTCGTGCGGATGCGGCGCAGCACCTCGGCGTCGCACCACTCCGCACCCTGCCGGTCGGGACGGAACTCGCCCTCGACCACACGGCGGTCGGCGACGAGCCGCCGCAGGGTGTCCTGCACCACGGCGATCCCGAGGCCGAGTCGTCCGGCTGCGTCCTGCGCCGAGAACGGCCCGTGCGAGCGGGAGTACCGACCGACCAGGTCACCGAGCGGATCCGCGACCGGTTCGACGAACGCCGTCGGCACGCCGATCGGCAGGGGCACCCCGAGGGCGTCGCGCAGGCGCGAGGCGTCCTCGATCACGGCCCACCGGGTCGCACCGGCGTGCGAGAACGAGAGCACACGGCGGTCGCGTTCGAGCGCTGCGAGCGCGGTCTGCACCTCGGTCGCAGCGGCGGCGCGGTCTTCCGCTGCCGCCAGCCAGCTCCGGTCCACGATCTCGTCGAGGTCGAGTGCGCCGACGAGCCGCAGCACGTCGACGATCCCCTCGGTGTCGCGCGCCCGGCGATCCGGCGACAGGCGTTGCAGGTCGCGTTCGACCGAGGCGATGACGGCGGGGTCGAGGAGTTCCCGCAGCTCTGCCCGACCGAGCAGTTCGCCGAGCAGGGTCGAGTCGAGCGACAGCGCTGCGGCCCGACGTTCGGCCAGCGGCGAGTCGCCCTCGTACATGAACGCGGCCACGTACCCGAAGAGCAGCGAACGCGCGAACGGCGACGGGGTCTCCGTCTCGGTCTCGACCAACCGGATGCGGCGCCCCGCGATGTCGTCGGCGATCCCCAGCAGTGCGGGGACGTCGTACACGTCCTGCAGCACCTCGCGCACGGTCTCGAGCACGATCGGGAACGACGGGTACTTCTGGGCGACCTCGAGCAGCTGCGACGCCCGCTGCCGCTGCTGCCAGAGCGGCGACCGCTGCCCGGGGTTCCGTCGGGGCAGCAGGAGCGCCCGGGCGGCACATTCGCGGAACCGGGCGGCGAAGAGCGCCGACGCCCCGACCTCGTCGGTGACGAGCGCGTCGAGGTCGTCCCGCTCGAACACGAACAGGTCGGCACCGGGCGGCTCGGCGTCGGTCTCGGGGATGCGCACCACGATCCCGTCGTCGGCCGCCATCGCGTCGCCGTCGATCCCGTGGCGTTCCCGGAGCCGGGCGGCGACCGCCAGTGCCCACGGCGCGTGCACCTGCATGCCGTAGGGCGAGTGCAGGATGAGTCGCCAGTCGCCGAGCTCGTCGCGGAAGCGCTCCACGACGAGCGTCGTGTCGTTCGGCACGTGCCCGGTCGCAGCACGCTGGTCGCGCAGGAAGGTCAGCAGGTTCGTCACCGCGCGCTCGTCGAGTCCGCCGGCGGCGACCCGGGCGCGGGCGTCGTCGTCCGACGCTCCCTCGACCTCGCGCACGAAGGTCCCGGTGGCACGCCCGAGCTCGGCGGGGCGACCGATGCCGTCGCCCTTCCAGAACGGCACGCGACCCGGCTGTCCGAAGGCCGGACTGACCAGCACCCGGTCGTGGGTGATCTCCTCGATGCGCCAGCTCGTCGCGCCGAGGGCGAAGACGTCGCCCACGCGGGACTCGTACACCATCTCCTCGTCGAGCTCGCCGACGCGGGAGGCCTTCTCGCCCACCATGAAGACGCCGAACATGCCGCGGTCCGGGATCGTCCCGCCGCTGGTCACCGCGAGTCGCTGCGCGCCCGGTCGCCCGGTCAGCGTGCCGTGCACGCGGTCCCACACCAGGCGCGGGCGGAGCTCGGCGAACTCGTCGCTCGGGTAGCGGCCTGTGACGAGGTCGAGCGTGGCCTCGAACGCCGACCGGGGGAGTCCGCTGAACGGGGCGCTCCGCCGGACCAGCTCGAACCAGTGCTCGACGTCGACCGTGTCGATCGCACCCGCCGCCACCGTGTGCTGCGCCAGGACGTCGAGGGGGTTCGCCGGCACCGAGATCGACTCGATCTGCCCGGACACCATCCGCTCGACCGTCACGGCGCTGTTCACCAGGTCGGCCCGGTGCTTCGGGAACAGCACGCCGCGCGAGATCTCGCCGACCTGGTGCCCGGCGCGACCGACGCGCTGCAGGCCGCTGGCGACGGACGGCGGCGCCTCGACCTGCACGACGAGGTCGACCTCGCCCATGTCGATGCCGAGCTCGAGCGAACTCGTCGCGACGACGCAGCGCAGTCGACCAGACTTCAGGTCGTCCTCGATGATCGCGCGCTGGTCCTTCGAGACGGAACCGTGGTGGGCGCGGGCGAGCACGGGCACCGAGGCGTCGGACCCGCCGCCGCCGGTCTGCCCGGACGCGCCGATCACCTGCGCCGGGGGCCGCTTCGTCCCCTGGGGTGCGACCGCATGCGCCGACGTCCGCGCCGGCGACTGGGGACGTCCACGCGCGACCGGCAGCCCGTCGTCGGCGGGGGAGGCGCCTGCCGGCACGAGTGCACCGTCACCGACGGAGCCGGCCGCCGTCAGCACCCGTTCCTCGTGGATCTCGTTGAGCCGAGCCGTCAGCCGTTCGGCCAGACGTCGGGAGTTCGCGAAGACGATCGTCGACCGGTGTTCCTCGACAAGGTCGACCACCCGTTCCTCGACGTGGGGCCAGATCGAGCCGTTCGTCGGGGACTCCGTCGCGTCCGCTCCGACCGGCGGCGCACCGAGCTCGGTCATGTCGTCGACGGGGACGACCACGCGCAGGTCGAAGGTCTTCTGCGCCGGCGGCGCGATGATCGACACCGGGGCGCGTCCGCCGAGGAACCGCGCGACCTCTTCCGGTGGGCGCACCGTCGCCGAGAGGCCGATGCGCTGCACGGGCTTCTCGAGCAGGTCGTCGAGCCGCTCCAGTGACACCGCGAGGTGCGCTCCCCGCTTGGTGGACGCCACCGCGTGCACCTCGTCCACGATCACGGTGTCGACGTTGACGAGGGTCTCGCGCGCCTGCGAGGTGAGCATCAGGTAGAGCGACTCGGGCGTGGTGATGAGGATGTCCGGCGGCTGCCGCAGCAGCTTCTGCCGGTCGGACGACGGGGTGTCACCGCTGCGGACCCCGACCGTGACGTCTGGTGGTTCGAGCCCGAGGCGCCGGGCGGTCTGGGTGATGCCGACGAGCGGGCTGCGCAGGTTCCGTTCGACGTCGACGCCCAGTGCCTTCAACGGGGACACGTAGAGCACCCGGGTGCGCTGCTTCGCGGGTGGCCGGTCGGTCGAGCTGATGAGCCGGTCGATCGACCACAGGAACGAGGCCAGCGTCTTGCCGGAGCCCGTCGGGGCGATCACGAGCGCGTGCTGCCCGGTGGAGACGGCGTCCCACGCGCCGGCCTGTGCCGGGGTCGGTGCGGCGAAGGCGCCGCGGAACCACTCCGCGGTGGCGGGGGAGAAGCGCTCGAGCACGTCCGTCATGGTCCGTCCCATCCTGCCCGCCACCACCGACAGCGGCCCGAGCGGACGTACCCCTTGACAGAGCGATAGTTACCGATCTATCGTTGACCCATCGCGATACGACGAAGACGATTCCGGTCAGACCGATCGCGAGCCGACTCAGCACAACGGAAGGACGCATCATGCGACCCATGCACAACGACTTCGACACCACCCAGCACCCGCGCGGCCCCCGCTTCGGCGGCGCGCGGCAGCACCACGGCGCCGGCTTCCCCGGCCGCGACCGCGGTGACCACGACCACGGCGGACGCGGTGGCTTCGGCCCCGGCTTCGGTCGCGGGTTCGGACCCGGCTTCGGCGGCCCGATGGCCGGCGGTCCCGGCTTCGGGCGCGAACGCCGTCGCCGCGGCGACGTCCGCCTCGCGATCCTCGGCCTGCTGGCCGAGGGCCCCCAGAACGGCTACGCCGTCATCAAGACCATCGCCGAACGCACCGGCGGCGCCTGGAAGCCGAGCCCCGGTTCGGTCTACCCGACGTTCCAGCAGCTCGTGGACGAGGACCTCGTCGTCTCCACGGGTGACGGTCGCAAGACGCTCTTCGAACTGACCGACGCCGGCAGGGCCGAGGCCGAGGCGAAGGCGGACGAGATCGCCGCGGCCTTCGACGCGCCGGGCCTCCCGGACGCGTCGCGCGAGTTCATCGAGGCGCTCCGGAAGACCATGGGCGTCCTGCACATGTACCGCACCAGCGCGACCGAGGAGCAGGCGAAGGCGGCCACGGCCAAGATCGACCAGCTCCGCAAGGACCTCCTGCAGATCCTCGCCGACTGACGTCGGAACCCCGGACGGGGGGGGGGGGGGGGGCGCGGCCCCCCCCCCCCCCCCCCCCCCCCCGTCCACATCGTGAGCAGCAATGGTCGAGTCCGCACGTCGGACCCGACCATTTCTGCTCACCAAGCGGGGCGGGCGCGCCGAGCGCGCCGGGCGCGCCGAGCGGGGCGAGCGGGGCGGGCGCGGCTACGCGCCGATGAACGCGGCCACGTCCGCCAGCTCCGCTGCCGACACCGCGTGCGGCAGCCCCGCGTAGGTGCGATCGGTCACGGCGGTGTGCGCCGCAGCCCACGCCTGCGTCCGGGCGGTGGCCTCGCCGGGGATCACCGGGTCGAGGTCGCCGTGCCCGAGGAACACCCGGGGCCGGACGGCGGCGACGGCCTCGTCGCGCGGGTCCGTCACGCCTGGCTCGCCCGGCACGACGAACCCGGACAGCGACACGGCGAAGGCGAACGCAGCCGGCCGTGCACGCAGCAGCTGCAGCGCCATCGACCCACCCTGCGAGAACCCGAGCAGGCCGATCCGCGGGTGCTCGGCCGCCACCGAGTCGATCCAGGCGAGGACCTCGGCGGCGGACTCGTCGACGGGCCCCGGCGCGGGCGACCCCGGCGTGCCGAGGGGGTACCAGCTCCACCCCTGGCCGAACGGCATCGGTGCGCGGAGCGATGCGACGGTCCACGACGGCGGCAGCGCCGGCGCGAGCCCGAGCAGGTCGCGCTCGTTCGACCCGACCCCGTGCAGGGCGACGAGCAGCGGCGTCCCCACCCGCTCGGAGGGGTCCCGGGTCCACTGCACGGCGTCGCGATCGATCATGCGCCCGACTGTAGTTGCCGCACCGACGCGGCTCGATCCCCGCGCGTTCCGCCGAACTCGCCGCGACGACTGGTAGACACGGTGCATGGCCTCGCTGCGCACCCCCGACCCCGACTCCGGCTGGCTGTCCGACGAGGAGCTCGCGAACGTCCGCCGTCGACTGCCGATCTGCTACGTCGAGGCGGTCCCCGTCCGGACCGACGGCCTCGGCGTCGTCACCGAGGTGGGGGTGCTGCTGCGCGTCTCGCCGAGCGGCTCGATCGCCCGCACGCTCGTCTCCGGGCGGGTGATGTTCGGCGAGTCGATCCGGACCGCGCTGTTCCGGCACCTCGAGAAGGACCTCGGCCCGATGGCGTTCCCGCAGCTGCCGTCGAGCCCCACGCCGTTCACCGTCGCGGAGTACTTCCCGCTGCCGGGCGCCTCGGTCTACACCGACGAGCGGCAGCACGCCATCTCCCTCGCCTACGTCGTCCCCGTCACCGGGACGTGCGAGCCGCGCCAGGACGCGCTCGAGCTGACGTGGATGAGCCCCATGGAAGCGGCCTCCGACGCCGTCGCCGACGAGATGGAGGGCGGTCGCGGAGCACTCCTCCGCGCCGGCCTCGCATCGGTCGGCGCGCTCCTGTAGCGCGCGCCGCCACCCCCACGCACGACGAAGCCCCCGGATCCGAATCGGACCCGGGGGCTTCGCAGCGCGGTACTGGACCGGCTTACTTGTTGTCGTTCTTGAGGCTGTCGGCCACGCCTGAAGCGGCGTCCTTGACGTCCGTACCGGCCTGCTTGGTGTCGGCCTTGACCTGATCGGTCTTGCCCTCCGCCTTGAGGTGGTCGTTGTCCGTCACGTTCCCGACGGCTTCCTTGGCCTTGCCAGCTGCCTTCGCAGCGGCGTTCTTGACGTCTTCGATCCCAGCCATAGGCTCTCCTTCCGACAGCGGACAAATCCCCGTCAGTCGCTCGCGCGGCATCCGGTGAAAGAGAACCTACGCCGCCTGCGATGCTGGCTCGCAGGGAGCGTCAAGGTTCGGATCAGCGCGCGGAACCGGCGGGTCGCGGTCGGGTCAGCGCTGTGCGCGGCGCGAGCCGTCAGCGCGCGGAACCGGCGGGTCGGGAGGCACGGCGCGAGCCACCACGACGGTTGCCGCCCGACTCGGTGCCGGTCCCACGACCGGCGGCGTAGCCGCCCTCGGACGACCAGACCGGAGCGGACCCGCCACGGACGGTGTCGCTCGACGCACGGCGGCTGCCGCCGCTGCGGCGCCCACCGGACGCGGCACCGGAGCGCTGCCCACCGGCGGAGCCGGTCGACGCGCCGGCACCGGCCTCGGCGGGGCGACCGCCGCGACGCCCTGCACCGGACGACCCGGAAGCCGAGCCGGTGCGCGCGGGCTGCGCCGCGCCTCCCGTGCGACCGCCGCGACCACGGCGACGACCGCCGCCAGCGGTGTCGGACTCGGCGGTGCGCTGCTTCGGCTGACGCTGCTGCTGGGGCTGCTCGGGTGCGACGTGGCGGACCGGGGCGACCTCGCCGACGAGCGTGGTGACCGCCGGGGAGTTCGCGGTGACCTGCTGCGGCGTGACCTTGATCGCGGCCGCGCGCATCATCTGCGCGACGTCACGACGCTCGGCGGGCATCGTCACGGTGACGACGTCGCCGGAGGAACCGGCACGGGCGGTGCGGCCCGAACGGTGCAGGTACGCCTTGTGCTCGGTCGGCGGGTCGACGTGCACGACGAGCTCGACGTGGTCGACGTGCACGCCGCGGGCGGCGACGTCGGTGGCGACGAGCACGAGGGCCTCGCCGGAGGAGAACTTGGCGAGGTTCCGCTCACGGGCGCCCTGCGACAGGTTGCCCTGCAGGTCGACGGCCGGGATGCCCTGGCTGCTGAGCTGCTTGGCGAGGCGCTTCGCGTGGTGCTTCGTGCGCATGAAGAGGATGCGACGACCGGTGCCGCTCGCGAGCGTCCGGACCAGGTCCTTCTTCGCGTCGGCGTCGGCGACCTCGAAGAGGTGGTGGGTCATCGCCTCGACGGGGCTGTTCGCCTCGTCGACCGAGTGCATGACCGGGTTGTGCAGGAACTTCTTGACGAGCTTGTCCACGCCGTTGTCGAGCGTGGCGGAGAACAGCAGGCGCTGCCCCTGCTCGGGCGTGGCCTGCATGATCTTGGTCACGCCGGGGAGGAAGCCCATGTCGGCCATGTGGTCTGCTTCGTCGAGGACGGTCACCTCGATGTCGCCGAGGTTGACGTGGCCCTGCTGCATGAGGTCGGCGAGACGGCCGGGGCACGCCACGACGACGTCCACGCCGCCGCGCAGGGCGTCGACCTGACGACCCTGTCCGACGCCGCCGAAGACGGTCGTGGTGTTCAGGCCCATGGCCTTGGCGAGCGGGGAGAGGGCGACGTCGATCTGGGTCGCGAGCTCACGGGTAGGGGCGAGCACCAGGGCACGGGGCCGACCGGCGCGGCGCTTGCGGCCACTGGCGGCGAGGCGCGCGACGAGCGGGATCGCGAACGCGATCGTCTTGCCGGAGCCGGTGCGGCCGCGGCCGAGCACGTCCTTGCCCTGCAGGGAGTCGGGGAGCGTGTCCTCCTGGATGGGGAACGCGGTCTCCTTGCCCTGGTCGGCGAGGACGGCGACCATCGGCGCGGGGACGCCGAGGTCGGAGAAACGGATGTCTTCGTTGGTCATGGTGACCTTTCGAGCCGGATGAGACCGGCTGTGGGCGCGCTTGCGAGGCAGCACGCGGGCGGGATGCGCGCCAACAGAGGTGGCTGGCGCAGTCGCCGCAGCAGAGAAGCCTGGCACCTTCACAGAGGTGATCGATCCTCGGTCCGTGGACCGGGAGTTCGGGGGCGTCCGTACGACGCACGAGGCGATCGGCGCCTCGAGTACGACCAGCATAGCGTGCTCCGCCCCGATCCCCCCAGACCCGGCCGTGCACCGGCCCGTGCGAGGATGCAGCGGTGCGCACACGATCCGTCCTGCTGACCATCGCGATGACCATGGTGGCGGTCCTCGGCACGGCGGGCTGTGCGTCGGCCGCTCCGTCCGGCGGGAGCGCCGCGTCGTACACGAACCTGCCGACGTCGGGGCGTCCGGACTACCAGCTCGGGGGGTCGTACACGCCGCCGTCCGGCGTGACGATCGTCGAGCGGGACAGCACCGACCGGCCCGCTGCCGGCACGTACTCGATCTGCTACGTGAACGGCTTCCAGACCCAGCCCGATGCCGCGAGCACGTGGAAGCGGTCGTACCCGTCGGCGATCCTCCGCGACCGCGCGGGCAAGCCGGTCTCCGACCCGGGGTGGCCGGACGAGATGCTGCTCGACACCCGGACCGCTGCGAAGCGGGCACTCATCACGAAGGTGCTCGCGAAGACCGTCGCCCGGTGCGCCGACCGCGGGTTCGACGCCGTCGAGTTCGACAACCTCGACTCGTGGACCCGGTCGCACGGCGCGCTGACCCGGGCGGGCAACCTCGCGCTCGCGGCCGCGCTCGTCCGCCTCGGACACCGTGCGGGTCTCGCGGTCGGGCAGAAGAACACCCCGCAGCTCGGGGTCGCCGGTCGGAAGAGCACCGGGTTCGACTTCGTGGTCGCCGAGGAGTGCTTCGTCTACGACGAGTGCGGCGCGTACACGAAGGTGTACGGCGGACGGGTCATCGACATCGAGTACTCCGACAACAGCGAGCGGCCGTGGTCGTCGGTGTGTGCGTCGTCGAAGCGGCCGGCGATGACGATCCTGCGCGACCGGGACCTCGTGACGCCGTCGAGCGACGAGTACGTGTACGAGCACTGCTGACGGGACCCCGGGGCGCGGGTTCTTCCCAGGACGGCCGCGATGGAAGGTCGAACCGGGCGTACCTGGCCCGAACTTCCGACCGGGTACGCCCGGAAGCGCCAGGTACGCCCGAAAGCGCCAGGTACGCGCGAAAGCCCCTGGAGCGCCCCGCGCGCGTCAGGCGGGCCAGGCGTCCCGGAGCGCTGCCGCAGCCTGATCGGCCGACAGCCCGGCTGCCCGGGCGGCCGCGGCGAGGGCACGGGCGGCGTCCGTCACCGCCGACGGGACCTCTGCGGGGCGGATGACCCGGGTGCCGGCGCCCCGGGCGGTGTGCACGAGTCCGGCCTCCTCGAGGAGCTGGTAGGCGCGTGCCACGGTGCCGGCGGCGAGGCCGAGCTCGTCCGCGAGTCCCCGGACGCTGGGCAGCCGCTCACCGTCCACGAGGTACCCGGCGCTGATCTGCGCGGCGATCTGGGACCTGACCTGCTCGAACGGCGGGATGCGCCCACCGGCGTCGATCGCGACGAGACCCGACATGTGCTCCACCCTAGAAGTCGTACTGCTCGCCGACGGGGATCGGGACCGCGACGGTGTTGCCGGGCGGCGCGAGCGGGCACGCCCACGCCGGGTCGTACGCGCACGACGGGTTGTAGGCGAAGTTGAAGTCGAGGACGAGCTCGCCGCCGTCGCCCCCGAGGTCCGCGCCCTTGATCGTGTCGAGCAGGTAGCGGCCACCGCCGTAGGTCCCGCGGGCCTTGCCGGCACTGGCGTCCTTCACCGGGACGAACACACCGCCCGCGTAGCCGCCGTGCGACCAGACGTCGAGCGAGCCGATGCCGGCGAGGGTCACGACCCCGAGCCGGTCGAAGTGCACGATGCCGTCGGTGCCCGTCTCGACGTCCATGGCGAGGGCCTCGGCGGGCTCGATGCGGGCCCGGAACCGCCACGACGGGTCGTAGTCCGGGACGGGCAGGGACTCGAAGTCGCGGGCGTCCTCGTCGAGGAGCGGACTCGCCGGGTGCTCGCCGAACATCGCGTCGCGGGTCTCGCGCCACATCGCGTGGGCGGTCTCGGGATCGCTGGTCGCCCGTACTCGTCGGTACAGGTCGAAGGTCATCCGCCGCCAGTCCACGGTGGCGAGCGTGCTGTGCACGCGGTCGTCGGTTGCCGGCTCATGCGTCTGGCTCACGGTGCGAGCGTACGCCCCTCGGGCCGTGCCGGGAGGAACGGCGCGGGCCCGGCGGTCAGGCCGCGGCTCGTCGAGCGCGTCGCCACCCGGGCGCGAGGGCGCGCATCCGCAGCGCGCGCCACTGCCAGATCACCCACATCCCCGGCCACAGCAGGACGCCGAGCGCCGCGGGGCGCATCCGGTAGGACAGCCGGTCGACGAGCTCGGTCCGTCCGTCCCCGAGGTCGACGGTCGCCATCCGGTGCTGCATGGTCATCCGTCCGAACAGCCCGCTCGTGCCGCCGCCGTTGTCGCGTTGCACGGGCACGCCGCGCACCTCGTACAGGTCGAGGTCGACGTGCGTGTCGCCGCTCGGGAACACCCCGAAAGCGCTCGCCGTGATCGGGTGCGGGGTGCCGGGGACCCACCGCACCGGGAACCCCTCGGGGTCGCGCGAGCGGTAGACCAGGAACGGCTTCGTCACCGCCACCATGACCGACGGGGAGAGCAGGGCGTCGCGCACGGCCTCGGCCGGTGCGTCGAGGGTGATGCGGAGGCCCACGTGCATGGGGCGAACGCTACTCGCCGACGGTGGGCACCCGGTGGGGTGCTGCGCGGGTCGGGTCAGGCGTGCCGTGCCGCGCGACGACGGGCCCCTTCGGCCCGGTCGTGCCGGCGGAGCCGTTCGGCGAGCGAGAGCCGGACGGTCGGCCACTCCGACGCGATGACAGAGAACACCACGGTGTCGCGCAGGGTGCCGTCACGGCCGATCGAGTGGTTGCGGAGCACGCCGTCCTGCTTCGCACCGAGTGCCGCGATGGCCGTGCGGGACTGGAGGTTGTGCCAGTGCGTGCGGAACTCGACCGCGATGCACTGCCAGACGTCGAACGCGTGCGAGAGCATGAGCAGCTTCGCCTCGGTGTTGATGCCGGACCGCTGGGTGGACCGCGACAGGAACGTCGCGCCGATCTCGACCCGGCGGTTGCCGGTGTCGGGGTTGAGGAACGTCGTCGACCCCACCACCCGGCCGGTCGGGCGGTCGCGGACGGCGAACGGCACCATCCGCCCGGCGGCGTGCTCGGACAGGCGCCGCTCGATCTCGTCGTCGACCTGCGCCGGAGCGGGGATCGACGTGTACCAGGTGCGCCACAGGTCACCGTCCGCGACCGCCGCCCGCAGGTCGTCCGCGTGCTCCGGCCCGAGGGGTTCGAGCGTCACGCGGTCGCCGGTCAGGGTGGGTGCGGGGGCGATCTCCATGGCAACAGATCCTACGGTCGACGACCGTGACGAACCCCGGGCGGCGGGGCACCTGTGGAAAGGATCAGGGACCGCGGACGGCTATCGTGTCGCGGGTGGCAGCACGCACGCAGGAGAAGTACCAGGTCCGCTTCGCATGGGGCACCGGCGGGGCGGCGCGGATCGCCCACGGGACGCACCTGCTCGTCTGGGTCGACGTCCTCCCGGCGTCCGCCGGGCACGACGGCCCCGGTCGTCGACGCGCGCTCGCCGCGCAGCTGCCCGAGGGTCCGGAGGTCGTGCTCGGCCACCTCGGCAACGCGACGGCCGTCGCGGAACGCGTGACGCGCCTCCAGGCCGACCGTGGCGACCGCTGCGTCGTCGCGATCGTCGCCGCCGGACGCCACCACGCACCGGCGGACGACGCCGCACAGGCGGCGGGCGAAGCGGCCGACGTGCCGGACGCGCCGGACTTCGCGGTCGAGGACCTGCTCGCGGCCGGGGCCGTCGTCGACGCGCTCGCCGAGGTCGGGATCGACCACACCTCACCCGAGGCGGCGGCCGCGTGCGCCGCGTACACGGGGCTGCGGCGTGCGGTGAAGCACCTCGTGAGCGCCTCCGAGTCGGCCGCGGCGCTGGCCCCGAGTGCCGTGCACGATGCCTTCGCGGTCGACGGTGGACTGGAGACCCTGCGGGAATCGAGTTCCCGCGCGTAGCGTTCCCACTCGACATCCGGTACCTCGCCGGACCGCAGAGCGAAGGAGCACGCCGTGAAGGCAGTCGTCGGAGACACCGTGATCGCCGAGGCCCCCAAGGAGGACCTCATCCAGATCGAGGGCAACTGGTACTTCCCGCCGTCGAGCGTCAAGTCCGAGCTCTTCACCGAGAGCCCCACGCAGTACCACTGCCCGTGGAAGGGCGACACGCAGTACTACACGGTGAACGTGGACGGGCAGGCGCTGCAGGACAACGCATGGTCGTACCCGACGCCGATCCCGTCGTCGTTCGACCGCGTCGGCAAGGACTACTCGGGCTACGTGGCGTTCTGGAAGGGCGTCAAGGTCGTCGACTGATCCGCGCCGACCCGGTCAGCCCGCCAGCGTGAGCGCGACGAGCGCCACGTTCAGCGCGACGATCACCAGCGCGATGACCCCCGCCACGACGCGGGTGGTCATCGCGTTGACGTCTTCGCCCATCACGCTGCGCCGCGAGGTGTAGACCACCAGCGGCACGATCGCGAACGCGATCCCGAAGCTCAGCACGACCTGGCTCACCACGAGCAGCATCGTCGCGTCGACGTTCACGGCGAGCAGCACGATCGCCGGCACCAGCGTCACGAGCCGCCGCACCACGAGCGGGATCCGCACGTGCAGCAGACCCTTCATGATCTCGGCGCCGGCCATGCACCCCACCGAGGTCGAGGCGAGGCCCGACGCGAGCAGGCCCACCGCGAACAGCACGCCCACGACCGGGCCGACGTTCGACACGATCGCGGCCTGCGCGCCCGGGATCGTGTCCGTCCCCTCGACCCCCGGCAGCGTCGCCGCCGCGAGGACGAGCATGCAGACGTTCACCCCGCCGGCCACGAGGAGCGCGAGCCCCACGTCCCACCGCGTCGCGACGAGCACCCGACGACGCTCCGGACCGGCGGGGACGTCACCGTGCCGGTCACGGGCCAGCGCCGAGTGCAGGTACACCGCGTGCGGCATGACCGTCGCGCCGAGCATCGAGGCGGCGAGCATGACGGACTCGGACCCCTCGAACCGCGGGACGAGCCCGGCCACCAGCGCCGCCGGAGAGACCTGCGCGAACAGCAGCCCGGCGCAGAAGCCCACCGTGAGGATCGCGAGCATCGCCGTCACCACGGCCTCGAACGCGCGGGTCCCGCGGTGGCTCTGCAGCGTGAGGATCGCCATCGAGACCACGCCCGTGATCAGCCCACCGGCGACGAGGGGCAGGCCGAACAGCAGGTGCAGTGCCAGTGCGCCGCCGATGACCTCGGCGATGTCGGTCGCCGCGGCCACGACCTCGGCCTGCGCCCAGAACAACAGCCGGGGGGTGCGCCGCATCCGCAGGCCGAGGTGTTCCGGCAGGGACTTGCCCGTGACCACGCCGAGCTTGGCGGACAGGTACTGGACCACGACCGCGCTCGCGTTCGCGGCGACGAGCACCCACAGCAGCAGGTAGCCGTACCTCGCCCCCGCGGTGAGGTTCGCGGCGACGTTGCCGGGGTCGACGTAGGCGATGGCGGCGACGAACGCGGGGCCGAGGAGCGTCAGGCCGGCGGCGCGCTTCCGGGGCGTCGTCGCCTCGGCAGGGCGGGTCGCGGTGTCGGTCATGGGGACCAGTGTGCCAGAGGATTCGGCACGCCGAATCCTTGTTTTCGAAGTGCCTGCGGATCGATGCGGATCGGTGCGGACCGGCGCCGAGCAGACCGGGAGGCGCGGGTCTCGTCAGATCGCCGCGCGCCGCGCCCGGTGCGCCCGCACCTTCGCCCGGTTCCCGCACCGCTGCATCGAGCACCACCGTCGGGTGCCGCCGCGGGACGAGTCGTAGAACACCAGCGCGCAGTCGTCGGCCGAGCACCGGCTCAACCGCGTCGGCTGTCCGTCCGCGGCGACGTCGTCGAAGCCGACCTCGGTGAACAGCGCCACCGCGTCACGTGCGACGCTCGACAGCGCCTGGGCCAGTCGCACCCGGTTCGCTCCGGCGCGACGCCGCCCGCCGGGGAGGCTCGGCGGCACGTCGGGCAATGCCGCGAACAGGTTGACGGTGTCGATGTCGTCGGGCGCCGGTCGGGTGCGGCCGGTACCGGCTCGGAGTCCCGCGGCCACCGCCGTGCGCTCCGCCGCGGTCGACGCGGGACCCGGAGCGGCTGCGACGGCCAGCCGGGCGATCGCCGCGCGGAGGGCACGGGCGTCCTGCAGCTCGCGGGCCGTCGCCCCGACGTCGATGGGCTCGGTGTGGTCGCTCAGCCACTCGTCGAGGTCGGCCGGGGTCACCAGCAGCTCGCCGAGCTGCGCGCGCGGGCGACGGTCGTCCGGGTCGTCCGCGAAACCGCCGGTGTGCGCGAAGTCGAGGGCGATCCGTCCGGCGTCGAAGAACCAGGTGGAACCGGTGTCCGTGCGGATGTGCTGCCCCGTGTGCATCCAGCCAGGCTAACGGGTTACCGGCGCGCCTCCACCAGCGATCGGCATCATGCGGTAGCCCGGCGCTCCTCGGGGGCGCGACGGTTCCACGAGATCACGTTGCGGGCGTCGAAGCGTCGGGAGCACCTCGCGCACGCCAGCGGTCGCGTCGGGGTGCGGTAGCGGAAGTGCTCGTGGCCGGCGGGACAGGTGCCGATCCACGGCGCGAGTTCGCTCGCCACGGGACCGTCGTACAGGCGTGATCCCGTGTACCCGATGGCCTTCGCGGTGCGGCGCCAGGTCGGCCCGTGCCCGGCGCGGGCCCCGGCAAGTGCGTGCGCGATCTCGTGCAGGAGCACCTGGTCGACGTCGTCGTCAGAGAACCGCACGGCCAGGTGCCGACTCACCGTGATGCGCCGGCGGGCGAAGTCGCACTGCCCCGCCCGGGTCTTCGCGTGGTCGAAGCCGAACGACCAGCTGCCCGTTCCGAGGTGCGCGGTCATCAGCCGCTCCGCGCGGGACCGGACGGCCTCGAGCGTCGTCACCGGTCGTCGTCGGGTTCGTCGCGTCCGGCCTGGCCCTTCTGCGCCGCTCGTGCGGCGATGCGGCCCCAGAGTTCGTCGGCCTCGGTCCGGGCGGCGTCGGGCGCGCCGAGCACACGACGTCGGACCGGCGGGGTCTGCTGCGCCGGCTCCGGGGCGCGGGGTGCCACCGGCTCGTCCTCCTCCGCGCGGCGCGCGGCGACGTCGCGGGCGGTACGGGGCTTGTCCTCGACGCGCGGCTGCGCGACCGAGGCCCGGAGCGCCGCCTCGACCGCCGTGCGCAGCGCCTCGGTGCGCTCCGACGGGGCACCGGCCTGACGGAAGGCCTGGTACGCCCGGGACAGCGCGGCACGGGCCTCGTCGAACCGGGAGAGCTCGAACAGCGACCAGCCCTCGAGCTCGGCCGCCGCGCCCTCGAGCTCCGGCCACTCCTCGGTCCGTGCGGTGTCCCGCGCCATGGCGGACTCGGCCGCAGCGCGCTCGTACCGACCGAGGTCGTGGAGCACGTGGGCGCGACGGATCCGCGCGGACACCTTGTCGGAGCGCTCGCCGGTGAACATCGTCAACCGGAAGACCTCTTCAGCGATGACGAGGGACTCGTCGAGCCGACCGAGCAGGCGGAGGAGTTCGGCGCGTTCGGCCAGGGCGTCGGTGCTGCGGCTCTGCCCGAGGTCGCGCAGCCGCTGCTGCACGGCGTCGGCGTCGACCGCGGGGCGCAGGCTGATCGGAGCGAAGGTGCTGCCGGGGCTGACGCCGGCCGTCACGGGCGCCGCATGACGCGGTTCCCGGGCGCGGTCGGTGCGGTCGGGCTGCTGGCGGTCGTCGGGCGGGAGGGACATCGGTTCGAGGGTAGCCGCGCTGTCCCGAGAGCGAGCGGTGCCACGCGCACGGGGGGCACGGACGTGTCCTCGGTCGAACGGCGACGGCCCGCCGTGCGGGTGCACGACGGGCCGTTCCGGGACCACGCTCGGATCAGGGCGCGACGCCCGAGTTCGCGACCGAGACGGCGGCGACCGCTCCGTAGGTGACGAAGAAGGCGATGGGACCGAGCACGGCGAGGATGAGCCCGAAGACGCCCCACGCGCGACCGCGCTTGGTGACGATCGCGATGATGCCCTGCACGATCGCCCAGATGCCGAGGACCGAACCGATCACCGCGATCACGCCGCTGATCAGGATCGTCGGGGAGCTCGTGACGTCGTCGAACGCCTGCGGGTCCGTCGTCGACCCGCCGTTCTGGATCATGTCCTCGAACGCCCGGCTGTCGACGATCGCGGAGCCGAAGAAGTACCCGCCGACGATCCCGAGGGCGAGGGCGATCAGCCCGAGCAAGAACGCCACGACACCGACGGTCTTCTTCTTGGCCTTCGGCTCCTCGTAGCCCTGCCACGACGGGGCACCGGCGCTCGCCGGAGCCGCCGCGTACGGCTGCTGGCCGTACTGATCGTGCCCGTGCTGGGGCTGGCCGTACTGCGTCGACCCGTACTGCGGGGTGTCGCCGTGGCGCGGCTCGCCCTGCTGGTCGTGGTCGCCCCAGCGTGGAGCGTCGGCCTGCGGTGCCTGCTCGCCGTACCGCGGTGCCTGCTCGCCGTACTGCGGTGTCGAGGCGGGCGCGGGATCGACGCGCTCGCCGTAGCGGGGCGCGTCGTGCGCGGGCTGCTGCGGCGCTCCGCCCCAGCTCGGCGCCTGGCCGTCGCCCGTCCGGTCCTCGTTGCTCCGGTCGTCGTTCGTCATCAGGGTTCCCCTTGCTCGGTCGCGCACCTGCGCGGTCGTTCAGACCCATCCTGGCAGGGACACCCTCCGCGTGTGCGGGACCGGCCCGATCGCGCCCGGAGCGCCCGGAGTGCCCAGGGCCGAGCGCCCAGCACCCAGCGCCCAGCGCCGCCAGTGCGCCCGCTGCGGGGGCCGACCCGGCTCAGCCGCCGAACACGCTCCGGTTCGGCTCCGGCGACGCCACCGCGGTCTGGTCGGTGACGATCGGCGCCCCGGCGACGAACGCGCGCAGCTCGGCCCCGTGCACGACCTTCGCCGGCATCGGGTCCGACGAGTACCGCCGCGGCATGTCCGCCACGGGCAGGTCCGTCGGCGACCCGAGGAGCACGATGTTCCCGAACCGCCGCCCCTTGAGCATCCCGGTGTCCGCGACGGCGGCGACCGACGGCAGCACCGCCTGCAGGGTCGATGCCTGCCCGCGGGCGAACGCCAGCCCGGCACCGTCCGCCACGTTCACGGCGACGATGCCGGTGGGCGACAGGAAGGCCGCGACCTCGCGGTAGAACTCGATGCTCGTCACGTGCGCGGGGATCTGCGAGCCGCCGAACACGTCGACGACGGCGAGGTCCACCGTGCCGCGCAGCCCGGCGGGGAGCTTGCCGAGCACCTCGCGGGCGTCGCCGTACCGCACCCGGATCGAGGCCCCACGGGGGAAGGGGAGCGCGTCCCGGACGTGGTCGACGAGGTCCCGCTCGAGCTCGATGACCTGCTGTCGGGACCCCGGCCGCGTCACCGCGACGTACCGGGGGAGCGTCAGGGCACCGGCGCCGAGGTGCAGGGCCGTGACCGGGCCGTCCGGCAGCAGGTCGATCGCGTGCCCGATCCGCCGGATGTACTCGAACGCCAGGTGCGTCGGGTCCTCGAGGTCGACGTGCGACTGCGGCGTCCCGTCGACCACGAGCGTGAAGGACCCCGGCCGGTGCCGGTCCGGCTCGACCACCGCGTACCCCGCACCGATCCGGAACCCGTCGAACGCATCAGCCATGGCACCAATCGAACACCACCTGGATCCCCACCCGGGTCCCCACCCCTGGTTGGTGGGCGGGCGGCCGCTCGCGGACGAGGCTGGTCCCACCGGTCGGGAACGGCCCGCCGGACCCCACCGGAAGGACGATCATGTCGGTCCAGCTCCTCGCGAACATCCTCATCGGGATCGCCCTGGTCGCGTTCCTCGGCTACCGCCAGGCGACCTGGCAGTACCTCGACCCGACCCGCATCTGGCGCACACCGCTGGTCATGGCGATCGTCGGCGTGGTTGTCCTCACCCAGACCCGATCGACGATCACGACCACCGACGTCGTGTTCCTCGCGATCGAGGCGCTCGTCACCATCGGCGTCGGCCTCACCATGGGCAGCATCACCCGCTTCCGCACGGTCGGCACCCCGGACCGCAAGGGCCGCACGATCCAGTCCCGCACGGGTGCGCTCGGAGCCGCGCTGTGGATCGTGCTCATCGCGGTGCGCATCGGGCTCGACGTGCTCGGCGCCCACCTCGGCGCCCACCTCCTCACCTCGACCGGGACGATCCTGCTCGTCCTCGCCCTGAACCGCGCCGCCCGTGCCCTCGTCATCGACGGGCGGATCCCCCGCGGCGACCGCCGACCGAGCGGCATGATGGTCCGGTGACCCTGCTGACCGGCAAGGACGAGACCGACCTCCCCGGGGGCCGGTCCCGTTCCGGTGCCGCCTGGGGGCTGAACGGCCTCGGCATCGCGATCGTCGCGTTCTGGTTCGTCCGGAACGGCGTCCTGCTGCACCACCCGGCGTGGGTGTGGATCCTCGGTGCCGTCGCGCTCGCCGCATGGGCCCTCCGCGAGTTCAGTCGGACGCCCCGGGTGCTCCTCGTCGCCGGCGTGGTCATGATCGCCGCGGGGTCGGTCGTCGTGGTGCCGACGGACTCGCTCATGATCGTCCCCGTGATCGTCGGGATCGTGCTCCTCGGCGCGAACCTCCGCATCCCGGTCTGGACGAGCGCCGTGGCCGCGCTCGCCGCGATCGTCGTCATCGCCGTCTCCGCGTCGATCGCGCACGCCTCGGTCCAGTTCGTCCTCGGGACGAGCGGCGGCCTGCTCCTCGGGGTCCTCATCGGCTTCAGCCGCCGACAGTTCCGGATCGCGGCGGACCGGGCACGGGCTGCCGAACGGGAGCAGCAGCGCGCCGAGCTCCTCGCCGACCGGTCCCGCGCGGCCCGCGACATCCACGACGTGCTGGCGCACTCGCTCGGCGGCCTGGTGCTCCAGCTCGACGCGGTGGAGGCCCTGCTCGAGGCCGGCCGGGTCGACGACGCCACCCGGCGCGCGGCCGAGGCGCGGGCGCTCGCCGCGGACGGCCTGGCCGAGGCGCGACGCGCGGTCCACGCCCTCCGCGACGATGCCGGGGCGGATGCGGGGACGGACGCCGCGACGGACGTGCCGTCCTCTGCCGAGCCGAGCCGCGCCTCCCGTCCGGCGACCGGGGACGCACCCGACCTGGACGCGCTCGTCGCGGCTCACCGCTCGTTCGGCGGCGAGATCGTGACGCAGGGGGACACGGCGCTCACGGCCCTCGACGCGGCGCACCGCGCCGCGGTGGTCCAGGTGGTCCGGGAGGCGCTCAGCAACGCGCGCAGGCACGCACCCGGCCGTCCCGTGTCCCTGTCCGTCATCCGGGACGGCGACGCCGTGGACGTCGTGGTCGCGAACCCGCTGTCCGGCGGCGGGCACGGGCTGCTCGGGATGCGGGAGCGCTTCGCCGAGCTCGGCAGCGGTGCCGCGGTCGAGGCGGACCGGTCGGACGACGAGTTCGTCGTGGCGATGCACCTGCCCGTCGACCGGCTCGCCGCCCGAGGGGACCGGTCGTGACCATCCGCGTGCTCGTCGTCGACGACCAGGCCATCGTGCGCGACGGCCTGGTGACGGTGCTCTCGCTCGTGGACGACCTCGAGGTGGTCGGCCAGGCGTCCGACGGGGCCGAGGCGATCGACCAGGTGGCGCGGCACGCGCCGGACGTCGTGCTCATGGACCTGCGGATGCCCGGCGTCGACGGCCCCGCCGCGACGGCGCGCATCACCGCGGAGCACCCCGGGGTCGCCGTGCTGGTCCTCACGACCTTCGCCGACGACGCCTCGATCCTGACCGCGCTGCATGCCGGTGCGCGCGGGTACCTGACGAAGGACGCCGGCCGCGCGGAGATCGCGACCGCGATCCGCGCGGTGGCCTCGGGGCAGTCGACCTTCGACGCCGCCGTGGGTGCGCGGCTCGTGGCGCAGCTCGCGGGCGGCGGCGGCTCGCTCGCGGCGGCGCCGGGTCCGGGGCCGGCGTCGTCGCCGGACGCCGGGCTCCGTGACCGGTTCCCGGAGCTCACCCCGCGCGAGGCCGACGTCCTCGAGCGCATCGCCGAGGGCCGGTCGAACCCGCAGATCGCCGCCGAGCTGTTCCTCACCGTGCCGACCGTGAAGTCCTACGTGAACCAGGTCTTCACGAAGCTCGGCGTCCGCACCCGCGCGGAGGCCGTGGCCCGCGTCCTGCGCTGACCCGGGTCTGCGTTCCCGGCTCGTCCGCAGCCCGGACCCGGCACCTCCCGGGGCATGCGGGTGGATGCGTGCACATGGACGACCAGCGGACGCCAAGGGTCGTCGCCTACCGTTCACCGGGTCGTCACCTCGGTGCGTCGAACCGTGCAGTGCCCCACACCCCACGGTTCCGCACCCCGCTCGTGACCGCGGCGTGACCGTCGGGCAACCCCACTGCCCGTGGTGTGCGCGCCGTCGGCGTGCGCCGGGCTCCCCGCTCTCCTGCGCGCCGCCCGTGGCCTGCCCGCCGTCGCGCGACCACCGATCACACAGCGTGCGTCATGGAGTCCATGGGCACGCACGGACCCGATCCCGCGAGGAGCCGACCCCATGACCGACACCGTGAGCGTCCCCACGTCCCGGCTGACCACGACCCACCGACCCACGCCGACGACCCGCGCCCTGCGACCGTCCGCCCACGCCGAGCGCGAGTACGCGCCGACCTGGATGCGTGCGGTGGGGGCGGTCCTGCTGGTCGGCGGACTCGGGCTGACCGCGGCGGTGCTCGGCTGGCCGGGGGACGCGCCGGAGGCGTCGCTCCTGGTGCCGGCGCTCGTCGGGGTCGCGGCCGGCTTCCTCCTGCTGGTCGCACGCTCGGGCTACGACGTCACGGACACCCACGTCGTCCTGCACTTCCGGCCGCTCCCGGCCCGTCGGATCCCGCGCGACCGGATCGCCGACGTGCGACTCGTCGAGGCGGACGCGTCGACGTACGGCGGCATCGGCCTCCGGATCGGCCGCGGCGTCCGCGCGCTCATCCTCACGCCGGGCCTCGGGATCGAGTTCACCGACGACCGTGGACGCGTGACGTTCGTGCGGACCCGGCAGCCCGAGCGAGCCTTCCGCGCGCTCCGCTGACGGGCGCTCGGGCGGGAATGCCGAGGTCGTCCACCGGCTTATACACGGCACTGCCGAATTCGGTCAAGCCAGGACTGGACATCCGCGACGAGGCCGACCTATGATGGCAGTTCGCGCTCCCTGGCATCCGTGTCGTCATATTGCGGTCGACGCAGCGTTCTTCCAGAACGTGCCCTGGTGGTGCCGGTCCCGTATATGTCGGCGGGTCCCGTCCACCCAGATCATCGCACACGTGCACAGCTCACCGGCCGTCGCGTGATCGCGTGTCTTCGAGGGGTGCGCCGAAGCGTCAATCCACTCACCTACGTGCTGCTCGTCAGTACCGGCCCGACGGGGCCTACCGGAGGTCAAACCCTTGGCTGCTGCGCCCAACGCATCCACCAACCCCAAGAACGGTCGCAACCACTCGCGACTCTCGTTCGCCAAGATCACGGACACCCTCACGGTTCCTGATCTGCTCGCACTCCAGACGGAGAGCTTCGACTGGCTCGTCGGCAACGACGTCTGGAAGGCCCGCCTGGCCGAAGGTCAGGAGCAGGGTCGCACCGACCTCGCGCTGCACTCCGGCCTCGAGGAGATCTTCGAGGAGATCTCCCCGATCGAGGACCTCGGCGAGACGATGCAGCTCGGCTTCACGTCGCCCGAGCTCGAGGACCCGAAGTACTCCATCGACGAGTGCAAGGAGCGTGGCAAGACCTACGCCGCCCCGCTCTACGTCAACGCCGAGTTCATGAACCACATGACCGGTGAGATCAAGACGCAGACGGTCTTCATGGGCGACTTCCCGCTCATGACCGAGCGCGGCACGTTCATCATCAACGGCACCGAGCGCGTCGTCGTCTCGCAGCTCGTCCGCTCGCCGGGCGTGTACTTCGAGCGCCAGCAGGAGAAGACGTCCGACAAGGACATCTACTCCGCTCGCGTGATCCCGTCGCGCGGTGCGTGGCTCGAGTTCGAGATCGACAAGCGCGACCAGGTGGGCGTGCGCATCGACCGCAAGCGCAAGCAGTCGGTCACGGTCTTCCTCAAGGCGCTCGGCATGACGAGCGAGGAGATCCTCGACGAGTTCAAGGGCTTCGCCTCGATCGAGTCGACCCTCGAGAAGGACGCCATCCTCACCAAGGAAGAGGCGCTCAAGGACATCTACCGCAAGCTGCGTCCGGGCGAGCAGGTCGCCGCCGAGGCCGCGCGTGCGCTCCTCGACAACTTCTACTTCAACCCGAAGCGCTACGACCTCGCCAAGGTCGGCCGCTACAAGGTCAACCGCAAGCTCGGCATCGACGCGCCGCTCAGCGACTCGGTCCTGACCGTGCAGGACATCGTCCGCACGATCAAGTACCTCGTCTCGCTGCACGCCGAGAAGACGAACCTCGACGGCGTCCGCGACGGCGAGCCGGTGCAGCTGCGCCTCGACGTGGACGACATCGACCACTTCGGCAACCGTCGCATCCGCGCGGTCGGCGAGCTCATCCAGAACCAGGTCCGCACCGGTCTGTCCCGCATGGAGCGCGTCGTCCGCGAGCGCATGACCACGCAGGACATCGAGGCGATCACGCCGCAGACCCTGATCAACGTGCGCCCCGTCGTCGCCGCGATCAAGGAGTTCTTCGGGACGTCGCAGCTGTCGCAGTTCATGGACCAGAACAACCCGCTCGCGGGCCTGACGCACAAGCGTCGTCTCTCGGCCCTCGGCCCGGGTGGTCTGTCCCGTGAGCGTGCCGGCGTCGAGGTCCGTGACGTCCACCCGTCGCACTACGGCCGCATGTGCCCGATCGAGACCCCGGAAGGCCCGAACATCGGCCTGATCGGCTCGCTCGCGTCCTTCGGTCGGATCAACTCCTTCGGCTTCATCGAGACGCCGTACCGCCGCGTCGTGAACGGTCAGGTCACCACGACCATCGACTACCTCACGGCCTCGGAAGAGGACGACTTCGTCGTCGCCCAGGCGAACGCGCCGCTCACCGACTCCTTCCACTTCCAGGACGACAAGGTGCTCGTCCGGAAGAAGGGCGGCGAGGTCGAGCTCGTCGGCAAGGACGAGGTCGACTACATGGACGTCTCGCCGCGCCAGATGGTGTCGGTCGCGACCTCGCTCATCCCGTTCCTCGAGCACGACGACGCGAACCGCGCCCTCATGGGTGCGAACATGCAGCGCCAGGCCGTGCCGCTCCTCCGTTCCGAGTCGCCGCTCGTCGGCACCGGCATGGAGGGCTACACCGCCATCGACGCCGGTGACGTCGTCACCGCCGACAAGGCCGGCGTCGTCTCCGAGGTCTCGGCCGACGCCGTGACCCTGCAGCTCGACGAGGGCGGCACGCAGACCTACTACCTGCGCAAGTTCGACCGCTCGAACCAGGGCACGAGCTACAACCACCGTGTGGTCGTCTCGGCCGGCGAGCGCGTGGAGCAGGGCGAGGTCATCGCCGACGGCCCCGCGACGGAGAACGGCGAGCTCGCGCTCGGCAAGAACCTCCTCGTCGCGTTCATGCCGTGGGAGGGCTACAACTACGAGGACGCGATGATCCTGTCGCAGAACCTCGTGAAGGACGACACGCTCTCCTCGATCCACATCGAGGAGTACGAGGTCGACGCCCGCGACACGAAGCTCGGCAAGGAAGAGATCACCCGCGACCTCCCGAACGTCAGCCCGGACCTCCTGGCCGACCTCGACGAGCGCGGCATCATCCGCATCGGTGCCGAGGTCCGCCCCGGCGACATCCTCGTCGGCAAGGTCACGCCGAAGGGCGAGACCGAGCTGAGCGCCGAAGAGCGCCTCCTCCGCGCCATCTTCAACGAGAAGTCGCGCGAAGTCCGCGACACCTCGCTGAAGGTGCCCCACGGTGAAGAGGGCACGATCATCGGCGTCAAGGTGTTCGACGCGCAGGACGGTGACGACGAGCTCGGCTCCGGTGTCAACCAGCGCGTGGTCGTCTACATCGCCCAGAAGCGCAAGATCACCGCGGGTGACAAGCTCGCCGGTCGTCACGGCAACAAGGGCGTCATCTCGACGATCCTGCCGGTCGAGGACATGCCGTTCCTCGCCGACGGCACTCCCGTCGACATCGTGCTCAACCCGCTCGGCGTCCCCGGCCGCATGAACTTCGGCCAGGTCCTCGAGATCCACCTCGGGTGGCTCGCGAAGCAGGGCTGGAACGTCGAGGGCATCCAGGAGTGGGCGTCCGCCCTCCCCGAGGCCGCCCGCAGCGCCGAGCCCGGCACGAAGGTCGCCACCCCGGTGTTCGACGGTGCGTACGAGCGTGAGATCGAGGGCCTCCTCGACTCGACCCTCCCGAACCGCGACGGCGAGCGCCTGATCGGTTCGTCCGGCAAGGCGCAGCTCTTCGACGGCCGCTCCGGCGAGCCGTTCCCGGAGCCCGTCTCGGTCGGCTACATGTACATCCTCAAGCTGCACCACCTGGTCGACGACAAGATCCACGCCCGTTCGACCGGTCCGTACTCGATGATCACGCAGCAGCCGCTGGGTGGTAAGGCGCAGTTCGGTGGACAGCGCTTCGGTGAGATGGAGGTGTGGGCGCTCGAGGCGTACGGCGCCGCCTACGCCCTCCAGGAGCTCCTGACGATCAAGTCCGACGACATCCTCGGCCGCGTGAAGGTCTACGAGGCGATCGTCAAGGGCGAGAACATCCAGGAGCCCGGCATCCCGGAGTCGTTCAAGGTCCTCATGAAGGAGATGCAGTCGCTCTGCCTGAACGTCGAGGTCCTCTCGGCCGACGGCCAGGCGGTCAGCCTCCGCGACACGGACGACGAGGTCTTCCGTGCCGCTGAAGAGCTCGGCATCAACATCTCCTCGCGGTTCGAGTCGTCGTCCGTCGACGACATCTGATCCCGCCCGTACTCGTAACGAATCCAGCTAGAGAGAAGAACATTGCTCGAAGCAACTTCATTTGACGCACTGCGGATCGGTCTCGCCACGGCCGAGGACATCCGCCAGTGGTCGTACGGCGAGGTCAAGAAGCCGGAGACCATCAACTACCGCACCCTCAAGCCCGAGAAGGACGGTCTGTTCGGCGAGCAGATCTTCGGTCCGTCCCGCGACTGGGAGTGCGCCTGCGGCAAGTACAAGCGTGTCCGGTTCAAGGGCATCGTCTGCGAGCGCTGCGGCGTCGAGGTCACCAAGTCCTCGGTCCGCCGTGAGCGCATGGGCCACATCGAGCTCGCCGCGCCCGTCACGCACATCTGGTACTTCAAGGGCGTCCCGTCGCGCCTCGGGTACCTCCTCGACATGGCGCCGAAGGACCTCGAGAAGGTCATCTACTTCGCGGCGTACATGATCATCGACATCGATGAAGAGGGCCGTCACGCGGACATGCCGGGTCTCGAGAACGAGATGCGTCTCGAGATCAAGAACCTCGAGGGCCAGCGCGACTCGATCATCGCCGACCGCCTCAAGAAGCTCGAGGACGACCTCGCAGCGCTCGAGGAAGAGGGCGCCAAGGCCGACGTCAAGCGCCGCACCAAGGACACCGCCGAGAAGGAGATGTCCCAGGTCCGCAAGTCGTTCGACGAGGACATCACCCGTCTCGAGCGCGTGTGGGAGGACTTCCGCAACCTCAAGGTGGGCGACCTCAAGCCCGAGGACGCCGTCTTCCACGAGCTCCAGGACCGCTTCGGGATCTACTTCGACGCCTACATGGGCGCCGAGGCGATCAAGCTGCGGCTCGAGGCGTTCGACCTGGCCGCCGAGGCCGAGGCGCTGCGCCTGCAGATCGCCGAGGGCAAGGGCCAGAAGAAGATCCGCGCGATCAAGCGTCTGCGCGTCGTCAGCTCCTTCCTCGCCACCGGCAACTCGCCGGCCGCGATGGTGCTCGACGTCGTGCCGGTCATCCCGCCGGAGCTGCGCCCGATGGTGCAGCTCGACGGTGGCCGCTTCGCCACGAGTGACCTCAACGACCTCTACCGTCGTGTGATCAACCGCAACAACCGTCTCCGCCGCCTGCTCGACCTCGGTGCCCCCGAGATCATCGTGAACAACGAGAAGCGCATGCTGCAGGAAGCGGTCGACGCGCTGTTCGACAACGGTCGTCGTGGTCGTCCGGTCACGGGTACCGGCAACCGCGCCCTGAAGTCCCTGAGCGACATGCTCAAGGGCAAGCAGGGTCGTTTCCGCCAGAACCTGCTCGGCAAGCGCGTCGACTACTCGGGCCGTTCGGTCATCATCGTCGGCCCGCAGCTGAAGCTGCACCAGTGCGGTCTGCCCAAGCAGATGGCGCTCGAGCTCTTCAAGCCGTTCGTGATCAAGCGCCTGATCGACCTGTCGCACGCGCAGAACATCAAGTCGGCCAAGCGCATGGTCGAGCGTTCGCGTCCGCAGGTGTGGGACGTGCTCGAGGAGATCATCCGCGAGCGCCCCGTGCTGCTGAACCGTGCGCCGACGCTGCACCGTCTGGGCATCCAGGCGTTCGAGCCGCAGCTCGTCGAGGGCAAGGCCATCCAGCTCCACCCGCTCGTGTGTGCTGCGTTCAACGCGGACTTCGACGGTGACCAGATGGCCGTGCACCTGCCGCTGTCGGTCGAGGCCCAGGCCGAGGCCCGCATCCTGATGCTCGCCTCGAACAACATCCTCAAGCCGTCCGACGGCCGCCCGGTGACCCTGCCCGCACAGGACATGATCATCGGTCTGCACCACCTCACGACCGTCCGCGAGGGCGCCGTGGGTGAGGGCCGTGCGTTCTCGTCCGTCGCCGAGGCGATCCTCGCGAAGGACCAGGGCACGCTGCACCTCAACGCGCTGGTGAAGATCCGCATGGCGGACGTCCACTTCGCCGAGGGTGAAGCACCCGAGGGCTACGAGCAGGGCGACACCGTGCTGCTCGAGACGACCCTGGGCCGTGCGCTCTTCAACGAGACCCTCCCGGCGAACTACCCGTTCGTCCAGAAGGTCACCGACAAGGGCGTGCTCTCCGCGATCGTCAACGACCTCGCCGAGCGCTACTCCAAGACCGAGACGGCCGCAGCGCTCGACCGGATCAAGGACGCGGGCTTCTACTGGGGCACGCGCTCCGGTGTGACCGTGGCGCTCTCGGACGTCGTGACGCCTCCTCGCAAGAAGGAGATCATCGCGGGCTACGAGGTCCAGGCCGCCAAGGTGCAGGGCGAGTTCGACAAGGGTCTGATCACCGACTCCGAGCGTCGCGCCGACCTGATCAAGATCTGGACCGAGGCCACGAACGAGATCGCGCAGGAGATGCGCGACAACTTCCCGGTCGACAACACCATCAACCGCATGGTGTCGTCCGGTGCTCGTGGTAACTGGCTCCAGGTCCGCAACATCGCCGGTATGCGTGGTCTGGTGAACAACCCGAAGGGCGAGATCATCGCCCGCCCGATCATCAACTCGTACCGCGAGGGCCTGACCGTGGCGGAGTACTTCATCGCCACGCACGGTGCTCGCAAGGGTCTTGCCGACACCGCGCTCCGGACCGCGGACTCCGGGTACCTCACCCGTCGTCTCGTGGACGTCTCGCAGGACGTCATCATCCGCGAGGACGACTGCGGCACGACGCGGGGCCTCGAGCTCCCGATCGCGACCGTGGGCGCCGACGGCAAGCTGGTCCGCGACCCGCGCGTCGAGAACACCGTGTACTCGCGCACCCTGGCCACCGAGGCCGTGGACGCCGAGGGCACGGTCGTCGCCGAGGCTCGGGAGGACGTCGGTGACGTGCTCCTCGAGAAGCTGCTGGCAGCCGGTGTCGAGAGCATCAAGGTGCGCTCGGTCCTGACCTGCGAGTCGAGCGTCGGTGTCTGCGCGAAGTGCTACGGCCGTTCGCTCGCCACGGGCAACCTCGTCGACATCGGCGAGGCGGTCGGCATCATCGCCGCCCAGTCCATCGGTGAGCCCGGTACCCAGCTGACGATGCGTACCTTCCACACGGGTGGTTCGGCGTCCGCCGACGACATCACCCAGGGTCTGCCGCGTGTCACGGAGCTCTTCGAGGCGCGTACCCCCAAGGGTGCGTCCCCGATCGCCGAGGCCCCCGGCCGCGCCACGATCGAGGACACCGACAAGGGTCGTCGCATCATCCTCACGCCGGACAACGGCGACGAGCCGTTCATCTACCCGGTGCTGAAGCGTGCGACGCTCCTCATCGAGGACGGGCAGCACGTCGAGCTCGGCGAGCAGTTCATCGCCGGCACCGTCGACCCGAAGGAAGTCCTTCGCGTCAAGGGTGTGCGTGAGGTCCAGAAGCACCTCGTCAACGGTGTGCAGGACGTGTACGGCTCGCAGGGCGTGCCGATCCACGACAAGCACATCGAGGTCATCGTGCGCCAGATGCTCCGCAAGGTCACCGTCGTCGACCACGGCGACACCGACCTGCTCCCGGGCGAGCTCGTGGACCGTTCGCGGTACAACGAGCTCAACCGTGCGGCGCTGCAGGAGGGTCGCAAGACCGCTTCCGCTCGCCAGGAGGTCATGGGCATCACGAAGGCGTCCCTCGCGACCGAGTCGTGGCTGTCCGCCGCGTCCTTCCAGGAGACCACCCGCGTCCTCACGCAGGCGGCCATGGAGGGCAAGCAGGACCACCTCGTCGGCCTCAAGGAGAACGTCATCATCGGTAAGCTCATCCCCGCCGGGACGGGCCTCAGCCGGTACCGTGACGTGGACGTGAACGCGACGGAAGAAGCGAAGGCGGAGCGGTACCCCAACCGCATCTTCGCGGACGACTCGTCGTTCTCGGACGCCGACCTGAGCTTCGTCGACTTCGACAGCTTCTCGTCGGACGACTTCACGCCGGGCACCTACAACTGAGCCTGAGCTCCACCGGAACGGCCCCCGCATCCTCGGATGCGGGGGCCGTTCCCGTCGGTGGCGGTCCGTCGTGACCCGTCGTCGGACGGGAGGCGCGGTGCGGGCCGGCACCGCGCCTCCCGTCCGTCAGGTGGTGGCGTGACGGTTCAGACCGCGCGGTCCGCCCCGTTGTCGCGACCGGAACCGCGGCCGGTCTCGTCGACGAGGGAGAACAGGCTGAGGACGTTGCCGTCGGGGTCGCGGACGTCGAACCAGTCCACGGCACCGTCGACGCACTCCACCGGGCCGATGTCGATGCCGAGCGCGCCGATGCGCGCGTGCTGTGCGGCGACGTCGTCGACGCCGAAGCGGACGCTGACCGGGTTCTCCTCGGCGTCGGGGTCCTCGTAGAGCTGGATCCAGATGCCGCCGACCTCGTACTCGGCGATGCCCTCGTCGGGCTCGAGGTCCGGTTCGGCGCGTTCGAACACGGCGCCGTACCAGAGGCAGGACGCCTCGATGTCGGTGACGGGCAGCCCCACGGTCACACTCGTGATGTCCATGACTCATCTTGTCCCGCACGGGGCCGCACGTCGAGGACTTTCCGCCGCCGGTTCCGCGACTCCTGGCAGGCTGGGCGGATGGCAACGCTGCGCGAACGGATCACCGCCCCGGCCCACCTCGAGCTCCCGGTCCCGATCGCCGGGCTGACCTTCCGAGCGGCGACCCGTGACGACCTGCCCGCGGTGCACGGTGTCGCGGTGGCGGCGGCTGCGGTCGACGACCCCCACGCTCGTCCCTCCACAGCGAGCCTCGAGCGGACGTTCTCCACGGAGGGGCTCGACCTCGAGCGCGACACGCTCGTCGGCATCGATCCTGGTGGGCATGTGCAGGCCTACGGCATCGTCATCGACGTCCCCTCCCGGGTCACCGCTGCTCGGGTGGTGCTCGAGGGTGCGGTCCATCCGGTGCTCCGCGACCGGGGGATCGGCCGACGGGTGCTCGCGTGGCTCGTCGGACGCGCCCGGCAGCACCTCGCCGCGCTCGATCTCGACCTGCCGGCGACGATCTCGATCGGCGCGCCGCAGGGGTCCGGCGCCCTCCGGCTGGCGGCCCGCGCAGGGCTCGAGCCGGTCCGGCACTGGGTCGACATGCAGGTCGTGTTCGACGAGCGCGGCGACGTGGAGCTCCCGTCGATGCCCGTCGGGTACTGGCTCCGCCCGATCACGCCCGACGACATCGAGCCGCTCCGGCACGCGAAGAACGACGCCTTCCGCGACCACTGGGGATCGCAGCCGATGGTCGCGTCCGACTGGCACGGGTTCCTCACGGCACCGATCGCCCGGCTCGACCTCGGCCGGGTCGTCGTCGACCCCGTCGGCACGATCGTGGCGTTCGCCCTCGTCGAGGTGGACCCGGACGGGTTCGCAGCGCGCGGCCGGTCGTACGGCTACGTGCACTGGGTCGGCGTCGTCCGCGGCGCCCGGGGCACGGGGCTGGCGCCGATCGTCCTCGACGCCGCGCTGCGGGGCATGCAGGGCGACGGACTCGACGCCGCGGTCCTGCACGTCGACGCCGAGAACCCGAGCGGCGCGGGCCGGATCTACGAGCGGCTCGGCTTCGTCGCCGGACCCGTGCACGTCACCGCGTCGACGTCCCTCTGACGGGGGTCGCCCGCGCCGACCGTCCGATGCGGTGCATGCATCTCGATACCCGCGGGTACCCCTGCACTGGGGCCACGGGAAACCCCCTCGCCCCCTCGTTGTGGGACTGCGGCGGCCGATCCGTGCCGACGTAGCGTGGTCGGGCGCCGAACCCCACCGGCGCTCGTCCCCACGACCCGCGCGCGACCCGAAGGAGGCTCCGCAGCTCATGGCCACGCTGTCCGAGATCCTCATCCTCAACGGAGCCCTCCCGATCGAGCACCTCGACTCGATGACCGGCGACGAGGAGATCGACGACCGGTCGATCCGCTCGCTCGTCGACCAGGGCCTCGTCAGCGAGGCGCAGTACATCACCGCCCGTGCCGCGTCGAACAACTCCAAGACCGTCCCGCTGACGGACTACCCCGTCGACGGCACCGCGGTGTCGATGCTCCCCGCGGCGCTCTGCCGTCGGCACGGGGTGCTCGGCGTCGGGTTCGAGGGCGAGGTCCTCGTGCTCGCGATGGTGAACCCGACGAACGTCCTCGCGATCGACGACGCCCGGACCGCCTCCGGTCGCCCCGTGAAGCCGCTGCAGGTCGAGGAACGCGACCTCGCCGCCGCGCTCGACCGCTACCTGCGTGCCGACGACGAGCTGAACGACCTGACCTCCTCGCTCGAGGAAGAGGCGTCGGCGCAGACGCAGCAGCAGGTCGACCTGACCGACGGCGCCCTCGACGACGTCCCGATCGTCCGGTTCGTGAACCTCCTCGTCTCCCAGGCCATCCAGGACCACGCGTCCGACATCCACATCGAGCCCGGCGAGCACGAGGTCCGCGTCCGGTACCGCATCGACGGTGTGCTCCACGAGATGGCGCCGGCGCCGAAGAACATCCAGAACGGCGTCATCAGCCGGCTCAAGATCATGAGCGACATCGACATCGCCGAGCGTCGGAAGCCGCAGGACGGCCGCATGTCGGTGCGGCACGGCGGTCGGCAGATCGACCTCCGCGTCGCGACCCTCCCCACCGTCTGGGGCGAGAAGGTCGTCATGCGGATCCTCGACAACACGAACACGTCGATGTCCCTCAAGGACCTCAACCTGCTCGAGCAGAACTTCCAGGCGTACCAGCGGTCCTACTCGAAGCCCTACGGGATGATCCTCGTCACCGGGCCGACCGGGTCCGGCAAGTCGACGACGCTCTACACGACCCTGAACGCCGTCGCTCGTCCCGAGATCAACGTCATCACCGTCGAGGACCCGGTCGAGTACCGGATGGCCGGCATCAACCAGGTGCAGGTCAACCCGAAGGCGGGCCTGACGTTCGCGTCGGCCCTGCGGTCGATCCTCCGGTCGGACCCCGACGTCGTGCTCCTCGGCGAGATCCGTGACCACGAGACCGCGCAGATCGCGATCGAGGCCTCGCTCACCGGCCACCTCGTGCTGTCCACGCTGCACACGAACGACGCCCCGTCCGCGGTGACACGGCTCACCGAGATGGACATCGAGCCGTTCCTCGTCGGGTCCGCCCTCGACTCCGTGGTCGCCCAGCGTCTGGCGCGCCGGCTCTGCGACCGCTGCAAGGCGCCCGCGCAGTACACGACGGCACAGCTCGTGGCGCTCGGTTTCGTCGCGGACCAGGACGCCGCCGTGCCGGAGTTCTTCGGCCCGGTCGGCTGCGCCGTCTGCTCGAACACCGGGTACCGCGGCCGCATCGCCCTGCACGAGGTCATGACGGTGACCGAGGAGATCGAGCGCCTCGCCGTGTCGCGCGCCTCGAGCGCCGAGATCGGCCGCGTCGCCCAGCAGCAGGGCATGCTCACCCTCCGCCAGGACGGGTGGGAGAAGGTCAAGCTCGGCATGACGAGCATCGACGAGATCCTGCGCGTGGTCGCGTAGGCGTGGGAGTGGGACGATGACCGATTCCGTCTACGACATCTCCGTGCCCGGCGACGAGCCGGTCGCCGGATGGCACCCGGGACGCCCCGGCACCGAGGTCGGCGGGCGCCGGGCCGCACGGCTCGCGGCCGCAGCGGCCCAGCAGCCGACGTCGCCGGCCGTGGAGGCGCAGCCCGCCCCCGCCGCGGCCGCGCCGGTCTACGACCTGTCGGGTGACACCGCGTGGCCGGCGCCGTCCGCGACCGCGCCGGGCACCGCGTCCGGACCGCAGCCGTCCGTCGCGAGCGGGTCCTGGCCGGCGCCGTCCGGCGACCCCGTCGCCGTGCCGGTCGCGCAGCCGCACACCCGGCCCGCGACGCCGTCCGCAGCCGTCCCGCCGTCGACCGCGTCCTACGGGTACGCCGACGCGGCGACGCAGCACCTGCCGGTCGTGCCCGCCGAACCGACCACGATCCTCCCGACCGTCGCCACCACGGCCACCCGCGTGCCGGCGCCCGCCGGGCACGACGAGATCAACTTCACCCGCCACGCGCGCGAGGTCGCAGACCCCGACCTCATCACCGCGCTCGCCCAGGTCGTCTACCAGGGCGCGTCGGACCTGCACCTCACCGCCGACGCCGCACCCACCGTGCGCGTCGACGGCTCCCTGCGTCCCGCCGTCCCGGGTGGCCCCTGGGCCCGGAACAAGGTGATCGCCGCACTCAAGACCCTGCTCTCGGTCGAGCAGGCCGGACAGTTCGACCACGAGCAGGAACTCGACTTCGCCTACTCGCTGTCCCCCGAGTACCGCTTCCGCGTGAACTACTACCAGCAGCGCGGCAACTGGGGCGCGGCGTTCCGCATCATCCCTACGAAGATCAAGACCCTCAAGCAGCTCGGGATCCCCGAGCACGTGGGGGAGTTCGCCAAGCTGCCGCGCGGACTCGTGCTCGTCACCGGGCCGACCGGATCCGGCAAGTCGACCACCCTCGCCGCGCTCATCGACCTCGTCAACGAGACCCGTGCCGACCACATCGTCACGGTCGAGGACCCGATCGAGTTCATGCACGACCACAAGAAGGCGATCATCAACCAGCGCGAGGTCGGCGCGGACACCCACTCGTTCGCCGCCGCCCTGAAGCACGTGCTGCGGCAGGACCCCGACGTCATCCTCATCGGCGAGCTCCGCGACCTCGAGACGATCTCCGTCGCCCTCACCGCCGCCGAGACCGGACACCTCGTCTTCGCCACCCTGCACACCCAGAGCGCACCGGGCACGATCGACCGTGTCATCGACGTCTTCCCGCCGCACCAGCAGGGACAGATCCGGACCCAGCTCGCCTCGACGCTCGAAGGCGTCGTCTGCCAGACCCTCGTGCCGAAGGCCAACGGCGCCGGCCGGGTCGTCGCCACCGAGATCATGAAGACCACCCCGGCCATCGGGAACCTCGTGCGCGAGGGCAAGACCTACCAGATCACCTCCGCCATGCAGGCCGGACGCGACATGGGCATGCACACGATGGACCAGGACCTCGCCGAACTCGTCAACGTCGGCACCGTCACGCGTGCCGCCGCGATGGAGAAGGTCCACGACCACGAGGGCTTCGACCGCCTCGTGCAGCGCGTCGAGTCCCCGTCCGACTCCTCCGCCGCCGCGATCGCCGCATCCGAGATCGACTTCGGCGACAAGTACTCAGGAGGCCACTGATGTCGCTCGCCTACGACTACCGGGGGCGCGACGGCGCCGGCAAGCTCGTGAAGGGGCGGCTCGACGCGTCCTCCGAAGGAGCGGTCGTCCAGCGCCTGCGGGGCATGGGGGTCTCGCCGATCGCCATCACCGAGGCGAAGCCCGGCACCGGGTTGCAGACCGAGATCAAGATCCCCGGGTTCGAGAAGGGCGTGGGGCTGAAGGACCTGGCGATCATGTCGCGGCAGGCGTCGACCATGCTGACCTCGGGCCTCTCGCTGCTCCGGGCGCTGTCGATCCTGGCCGACCAGACGGAGAACAAGAAGCTGAAGGTCATCCTCGGCAAGGTCCGCGACGACGTCGAGCGCGGTGTCTCGTTCTCGGAGGCCGTGGCGAAGTACCCGGTCGACTTCCCGCCGATCATGATCAACATGATCCGGGCCGGCGAGACCGGTGGCTTCCTCGACCAGGCGATGGACTCCATCGCCACGAACTTCGAGAAGGAGCACAAGCTCCGGTCCACCATCAAGTCGGCGATGACCTACCCCGTGGTCGTGCTCGTGATGTCGCTGCTCGCGGTCGTCATCATGCTCATCTTCATCGTGCCGATCTTCCAGGACATGTTCTCGAGCCTCGGTGGGAAGCTGCCCGTGCCGACGCAGATCCTCGTGTCGATGTCCCACGCGATGCGCTGGCTCGGCCCGGTCCTCGCCGTCGCCGTCGTGGTGGGGTGGCTCTGGTACCGCGCGAACAAGAACACCGATCGCTTCCGGGCGTTCCGCGACCCGTTGATGATGCGGCTACCCGTCTTCGGTCCGCTCACGAAGAAGATCGTCATCGCCCGGTTCGCGCGCAATTTCTCGAACATGATCGGTGCCGGCGTGCCCATTCTTCAGGCATTGCAGATCGTCGGTGAAGTGTCGAACAACTTCGTCGTGCAGAAAGCCCTCGAGCGCGTTGGTGAAAGCGTTCGAAAAGGTGAGTCGATTTCTGCTCCACTCGCGAAGGAAAAAGTGTTCCCGAGCATGGTCTCGCAGATGATGGCCGTCGGCGAGGATGCCGGATCCCTCGAGGTCATGCTCGAGAAGATCGCGATCTTCTACGACGCCGAGGTCGAGGCGACGACCGAGTCCCTGACTGCGCTGATCGAGCCGTTGCTCATCGCGTTCCTGGGCGTCGTGGTCGGCGGGATGATCATCGCGCTCTACCTGCCGATCTTCGAGATCACGTCCCTGGTCAAGTAGGAACCAGTTTCCGCTACCCCTCGTGCGGGGGCGGGAATGCCCTCGCTGCCCCCGGGAGTGGGGGTATTTCCTTGCCCCCTTGCCCCCCGTTCTCGGGATTATGCCCGGAATTGGCCCTGAATACTCTTGTCAGCGGCGGCCGAGCAAGCCCCGAACAATCTTCCGATCGCATTCCCGAAAGAATGGAACAACCATGTACTTCGCGCTCATGGGCAAGCTCGACGCTCGCCGCAAGGGACTCCTCGCCGAGGACGAGAAGGGCTTCACGCTCATCGAGCTCCTCGTCGTCGTGATCATCATCGGCATCCTCGCCGCGATCGCCATCCCGGTCTACCTGAACGTCCAGAACAACGCGAAGGACTCTGCGGCGAAGAGCGACCTCGCGAACGCGAAGACCGCGGTCATCGCCTACCAGACCGAGAAGGGCGCGCTGCCGGACGGTTCCACGACCGGCCAGAAGTTCCTCGCCTCGACGACCGAGCTCGGCAAGTACGGCCTCACGGTCAGCGACGGCACGTCGGGCCTCGGGTACAAGACGGCGCCTGCAGCGGGCGCTTCAACCTTCTGCATCCAGGAGACGTCGTCCGCGAGCAACACCTTCAGCATCACGGAGTCGGCGTCGGTCAAGACCGGCGGTTGCTGATCCAGCTGATCGTCTGAAGGGCGGTCCGTCGAAGGACGGACCGCCCTTTCGCTCACCCGAACACCGACCAGGAGGTGACCATGATCCAACGACTGCGGAACGTCCTCAGCCCGCGCGACGAGCGCGACGCCGAGGCCGGCTTCTCGATCATCGAGGTCATGGTCGCGATGATGGTGTTCGCGGTGATGTCGGTGGGCATCGCCTACGGCATCGCCAACACCCTGCAGCTCACCCAGACGACACGTGGTCGAGAGACCGCGGTCGCACTCGCGTCGCAGGACATCGACACCCTCCGGCAGACCGCTGCGGCGTCGACCGGGGGGATCTTCAACGTGGTCAGCAAGGCGGGGGCCGACAACACGAAGACGGTCGGCAACGTCGAGTACAAGATCGACCGGTCGGTCTCGTGGGTGCAGAGCGACGGTGCGACCGGTGCGTGCGGGTCGTCGACCGGAAAGCTCGCGTACAAGAGCGTCGTCGAGACCGTGAGCTGGCCCAGCCCGCGCAGCGGCGGGACGAGCTCCACCTCGGTGACCTCGGCCATCGCGCCGAGCGACGCCGTGACCGATCCCGGCTACGGCACGCTCATCATCTCGGTCGCCACGGCGTCCGGCGCCCCGAACCCGGGCGTCGGGATCACCGTCACCCCGGTGTCCGGCGGCGGCGGTGCGGCGCTCACGACGCCGGTCCAGCCGACCGACGCGCAGGGCTGCTCCTACGCGGTCAACGTCGCCCCCGGGGACTACACCGTCTCGGCGAACACCACCGGCGGCATCGACACGGGCCAGGCGCAGCCGTCATCGCAGTCGCCGATCACCGTCTCCGCCGGCGCGAGCTCGCCGGTCCCGTTCGTCTACGACCGTGCGAGCCAGCTGACGCTGCAGTACGCCAAGGACTACAACGCAACGCTCCCCACGAACATGGTGACGGTGCTGTCCTCGACGGTCGGCGGTCTCGACACGATGAAGCCGTGGGACGTCACGAGCACTTCCCTCGTCGTCACGTCGGCGTCCACGCCGAGCATGCCCGTGTTCCCCTTCACCTCGGGCTACACGGTGTACGCGGGCCCCTACTCGAACAGCCCGGCGTCGTCGTCGAGCTGCCTCAGCCCGAACCCGGCGGCCTGGTCCACCCCGAACCCCTCGGGAGCGATCGGTGTGGCACCCCGATCGGTCGCGACCTCACCGGGGACGGCATCCTCCGCCTCCGTGATGATGGGCGTCGCGACGGTGAAGGGCGTCAAGGGTCGCTACGTCACCGCGGTGTCGTCCTCGAGTCCCGCGGCCGGCGACCCGGGGTGCTCCGCCGGAATGACGATGAAGTTCCCGGTGTCGGCGGCCGACACGGCGACCATCGCCCTGCCGTTCGGCACGTGGACCCTCTACTCCGGGACGACGTTCGGCGCGACGACCAAGAACGAGATCGCCTCGAACGCCTCGAACGTGAAGGCCGTCACGAGCGGCAGCGTCAACCAGAAGACCGCGCTCGTGGTCATCAGCTACGACAACACCCTCACGCTCGATCCGAGAGGACAGACGTCGTGACCCGGGTCCTCCGCCGACTGCACTCCGACGAGTCCGGCGTCTCGCTGTCCGAGCTGCTCGTCGCGATGAGCGTGGCGATGATCATCCTCGTCGCCGTCGGCGGCTTCTTCACCGCCACGCTCCGGGCCGGTTCGACGAACACGACGTCCGACCAGAACGCACGGTCGGCCTCCATCGTGATGAACTCGATGACCCGCTACGTCCATGCCGCGAGCCTGCTGCCGAAGTCGGACGGCAGCTACGCGGCGGCGTTGACCGAAGCCGGGCCGACCCGGACGACCTTCTTCGCCTACATCAACCTCGACGGCAACAGCACCGACAAACCCGTGCAGATCCGCTACTCGCTGAACGCGGCGAAACGGATCGTCCTCGACCAGTGGGACGGCACCGCCAACAACGGCTTCTGGACCTTCCCCGCGACCACCCAGACGCCCACCCGCAGCACCGTCGTCGGCGGTCCGATCGCATCGCCCACGGTCGACGGTGATCCGCTGTTCGAGTACCTGGGTGCCAACGGCGGACCGATCGCGACGCAGGCCGACGGCACGCTCGCCACCACCCAGCTCGGCAACGTGCGGGCCGTCCGTGTGAACCTCGAGCTCGGCTCGTCGACGGCGGGTCTGTCCGGCAACACCCACATCCAGAACACCCTCTACCTCTTCAACGTGGTCTACGGGACGAGCACCGGAGGGACCCCGTGAGGCGCATCCGTGCACTGCTGGACCGGGCGGATCGTGACGAACGCGGGATGATCCTCGGCAACGTGCTCATCTTCGGCACCGTCATGATGCTGCTGGTCGCGACGATGATCGCCGTCTCGACGTCCGGCGCCGTGAAGTCCGCGACCGACCGCAACTTCCAGAACGCCATCGCTGCCGCGTACGCGGGGCTGGCGGACTACCAGTCGAAGCTCTCGAACGACAACGGGTACGCGCTCTACGGCAACGGCGATGCGCAGTTCAGCAAGGACAGCGGCTCGAGCTTCACCGGTCTGAACGGCAACGACGCGTTCTCGACGTGGGCGAAGGTGGTCGGCTCGACGGACCAGTGGTACCGGTACGAGGTCGACAACTCGAACTACTCGGCGAAGGGCGTCCTCAAGGTCCGGGTGACCGGCAAGTCCGGCGGCAGCGTGCGGTCCCTGGTGGCCAACCTCAAGGGCGACGGGTTCATCAACTACCTGTACTTCACCAACTACGAGTCGTCGAACCCGGCGATCACCGGCAGCACCTGCACCACGATGTACCAGTGGCAGAGCGGATCGAAGTGCCAGGCCGTCCAGTTCGCCGGGACCGACGTCCTGAACGGGCCGATCCGCACGAACGACGTGTTCACCGCCGCGTGCTCCACCGTGTTCAACGGGACCGTCGAACAGCACGACACGACCGTCCGCCCGTCCAGCGGTTCGTGCAGCGGTGTCTTCAACGGCGGTGCGGCGACGGCGGTGCCGTACCTCGGCCTCCCCGCGCTGAACTCGAACATGTCCCAGGAGACCCGGACGGACCTCCCGACCTCCGTGCCGCGTCCGGGGTGCCTGTACACGGGCCCCACCAGGGTGTCGTTCCTCGGCAACGGCAAGATGACCGTCTGGTCGCCGTGGTCCAAGGCGACCCAGATCCGGGTGATCGCATCGACCGGTGAGGTCAAGGAGACGACCGACGTCGCGAAGGCCGCCGCACTGTGCGGGACCGTGTCGGACCTGCAGAGCGCCGCCGGGGCGACCATCCCGACCCTGCCGGCGAACCTCATGTACGTGCAGGACGTGCCGACGGCCAGCAACGACGTCAACTCCTGGGCCGCGAACACGTACCCCTCGAAGTACACGAACACGTACTGCACGACGACGGTCACCGTGCGCTCGAACGGGACGTCGACGACCACGGCGAACCAGCCCTTCAGCAACGGGCAGGGCTTCCCGGCAGCGGGCGAGTGGATCAACGGCGGGTCCACCGGCTCGTACTCGCAGACGGGTTCGGCGTCCGACACCTACAGCTGCTCGGCGGGGGACGTGTTCGTCAGCGGAGCGTTCAGCGGTGCGATGACCATCGCGTCGTCCGGCACCATCTGGGTCACGGACGACGTCACCTACGTCAGTGCGACGAACGACATCCTCGGTCTGGTGGGTCAGAACGCCGTCGAGGTGTACAACCCCGCGCGCTGCACCTCGTACCCGACCGTCTACCAGCGCGGTGTCGGCTACGTCACCGACACCACGCGCTGCAACTCGAGCGGGGTCGGACTTCTCAACCGCTCCGGTGGGAACTCGCTCACGATCAGTGCGGCGATCGCGAGCAACGCCGGGACCTTCTGGAACCAGAACTACGACATCGGGTCGAAGTTGGGCGTGCTCAAGGTCATCGGCTCGATCGCGCAGAACTGGCGCGGGCCCGTCGCGACCACGGGCGGCACGGGCTTCTCGAAGAACTACGTCTACGACCAGCGCCTGCTGACCACGGCGCCGCCGAAGTTCCTGCAGCCCGTCTCGACCTCCTACGGGGTCACCACGCAGGTCGAAGTGCAGGCGGCGTTCAAGCCGGACGGCTCGTGCGCGACCACCAGCACAGGGGCGTGCAGGTGAACGGCGTGCGCGAGCTGCTGCCGGTCGTCGTCGTCCTCGCCGGTGTCCTCGGGCTGCTCGTCGGCTCGTTCCTGAACGTCGTCGTCCACCGCGTCCCCGCGGGTCTCTCCGTGGTGTCCCCGCCGAGCGCGTGCCCCGGGTGCGGACACGGGATCCGTCGTCGGGACAACGTGCCGGTGCTGTCCTGGCTGCTCCTCCGCGGCCGGTGCCGTGACTGCGCGGAGCCGATCTCGCCCCGGTACCCGATCGTCGAGCTCGCGACCGCACTCCTGTTCGTGGTCGTCGCGGCGGTCGCGGTGTCCGGCCCGGTGGTGATCGGCACGATCCCCGTCCCGGCCGCCCAGGCGGTGCTCCTCGCGGCGCTGCTGTACCTCATGGCGATCTCCGTCGCCCTCGCACTGATCGACATCGAGACGCACACCCTGCCGAACGCGATCGTCTACCCGTCCGCCGTGGTCCTCGCCGCCCTGCTGGTCGTCGCCTCCGTGCTGAGCGGTGACTTCGGCGCCCTCGGCCGGGCCGGCATCGGGGCGGTCGTCCTGGGCGGTGCGTACCTCACGCTGGCGCTCGCCGTCCCGGGCGGGATGGGACTCGGCGACGTCAAACTCGCGGTCGTCCTCGGACTCGTCCTCGCGTACCTCGGATGGGGACCCCTCGCAGTGGGTGCTTTCGGTGCCTTCGTCGTCGGAGGTACCGTCGCGATCGCGCTGGTCCTCACCCGGCGCGCCAGGTGGCGTGGCGGCGTGCCGTTCGGCCCGGCGATGTTGGCCGGTGCCTGGATCGGCATCGTCTTCGGCCACGGCGTCTGGACCGCCTACCTCGGGGTCCTCGGACTCGCCTGACACCTCCTCCGACCACTCCTCGACGAAAGCAGCATCATGGGCAAGAGCATCGTGGGCATCGACATCGCGGGATCCTCGATCCGCGCGGTCGAGGTCGCGAACGCCGACCGCGCACGCCCGACCGTCCTGCGGTTCGCCGAGGTCCCGACGCCGCCCGACGCCGTCAGCCGCGGGGAGGTGCTCGAGCCGAACACGGTCGCGTCGGCGCTGCGCTCGCTGTGGTCGATCGGGCGGTTCCGTTCGCGTGACGTCGTGCTCGGCATGGGCAACCAACGCGTCCTGTCCCGCGACCTCACCGTCCCCGCGGCGCCGCTCGCCCAGATCCGCGAGAGCCTGCCGTTCCAGGTCCAGGACATGCTCCCGGTCCCGGTCGGTGACGCGATCCTCGACTTCTACCCGACCGCCGAGGCGACGGGCGAGAACGGACCCGTCGTGCACGGTCTGCTCGTCGCGGCGATCAAGGACGCCGTCCTCGCGAACGTCAAGGCCGCACAGCTGGCGGGCCTGAACCCGGTCGGCGTCGACCTCATCCCGTTCGCCCTGACCCGGGTGCTCGTCGGACGACCCGGGCTGCTCGGCACCACGGCGCTCGTCCAGCTCGGGGCGGACACCACGACCGTGGTCCTCGTGACCGACGGCGTCCCCCAGTTCGTGCGGATCATCCCGACGGGCGGGAACGACGTCACGAAGACGCTCGCCGCCGCGCTCGACATCGAGTTCGGACAGGCCGAGGTCGTGAAGCGGCACCTGGGCATCGGTGGGGACGCGCGCACGCCTGACGACGTGCGTGCCGTGACGGTGATCACCGACGCCGTCACCGAGCTCATCTCGAGCCTGCGCAACACCATCAGCTACTTCGTCAACACGCGCCCTGGTGACCGCGTCGAGCGCATCGTCCTGGTCGGTGGTGGGGCTCGCCTCGCCGGACTGCCGGAGGCGCTCGCCGCACACACGCACCTCCCCGTCCAACGCGGCTCCGCGTTCACCGGCGCCGACCTCGCGCGGTCGATCCCGGTGCAGGACGTGACCGACCACGAAGACGCGATCGCCGTCGCCTACGGGCTGGCAGTGGGGAGCCGAGCAGCATGACCGCCACGGACATCCGGGCCACGGTGCCCGACGAGGCCGGCGGAGCCGGACGCGGCAGCACCGCACGCGGTGGTCGGCCTTCGGTCGCCTCGATCGCGGGCCGCGAGCCTCGGGTCGACCTCCTGCCGCCCGAGGTGCACGCCGAACGGCGCGAGCGGGCGATCGCCCGGCGGGCCTGGCTCGGCGTGATCGTCGCCGCCGCGGTCGCCGCCCTGGCCACGGGGGGTGCCTACGTCCACCAGCTCGAGACCGCGCAGTCGTACCTGTCCGCCCAGAACGAGACGACCTCGCTCCTGCAGCAGCAGCAGCGCTACTCCGAGGTCCGCTCGGTCGAGAACGACACGGCCCTGCTCGAAGCTGCACAGTCGGTCGGTGGCTCCACCGAGATCGACTGGAGCTCGACGCTCGCGCAGCTGAAGTCGGTGCTCCCCGCCGGCGTCTCGATCACGGCGATGACGATCGACTCCGCCGACGCCACCGAGTCGTTCGCGCAGTCCACGGTCCCGTTGCAGGGATCGCGCGCGGCGACGATGCAGTTGACGATCCAGAGCCCGGGCATCCCGTCGGTCCCCGACTGGACCGCACGGCTCTCGCAACTCCGCGGGTACGTCGACTCGACGATCACCTCGGTCTCGCTCGAAGAGGACACCGGCCAGTACTCGGCGACCATCCAGGCACACCTCGGCGCGAAGGCGTTCGACGGCAAGTACACGAAGGACGGATCGAAGTGAACAAGAACCGTCTCTCCTTCATCATCGCCCTCGCAGCGACGCTGGTCGTCCTCGCGGGTGGGTGGTTCCTCGGCGCGCAGCCACAGCTGGCGCAGGCGTCCGACAACACCGCGCAGCAAGCCGACATCGACGCGACGAACGCGAAGAACCGCGCCGAGCTCCGCCGACTCGAGACGGCGTACACCTCGCTCGACGCGACCAAGGCCGAACTCGCCGATCTGCGCGCCTCGGTCCCTGCATCGACCGACACCGCCTCGCTCCTCGACCAGTTCAACGGTGCCGGCGCCGCGAGTGGGGTCACGGTCACGTCGATCACCATCGGGGACCCGAAGGCGTACACGCCGGTGACCTCGGCTGCGTCGGCGACGGCGTCCGCGACCGCCGCTCCGTCGGCCTCCCCCTCGGCGTCGTCCACGGCTTCGCCCGCGTCCGCACCGACGGCAGCGGCGACGCCCGACGCTCCCGCCCCGCACAGCGACGCACAGATCACGGCTTCGAACTTCGTGGTCGTGCCCGTGACCGTGGCGGTCAAGGGTTCCTACGACCAGGCGATCGGCTTCACGAAGGCCGTGCAGAACGGCGATCGGCTGTTCCTCGTGAACGGTCTCGCCGCGACGAGCTCGGAGTCCGGCGGCGATCCGATGACGGACCAGTCGTGGTCGCTGTCGGGCTACGTCTACGTGCTCGCAGACCCCGCCGCGACCAACTGAACCGACCCCCACCAACTGGGGTCCGACGCGCCACGCCGAACCCTCTTCCGTCCGGCCTCCGGCTGTGCCTACGATGCTCCCGAGCCCGCATTCGCGGCAGCTCGTCCCTCTCTCGAACGGCCGCTCGAAATGGCCGTTCCTCGTCGTGCCCGGAGTCGCGCGTGTTGGCTGGAATCGTGGAGTTCCTCGGTTGGTTCGGAGCTGTAACCGTTCTTGCAGGTTACTTACTCTTCTCGATGGGCAAGCTCCCGAACGGCCCGGTCTACCAGCTGTTCAACCTCGTGGGCGGGCTCGCCGTGGCGATCAACGTCGCCGCCCACCACGCGATCCCGTCCACGATCGTCAACGGCATCTGGGCGATCGTCGCCGTCGTCGTCCTGGTCAAGATGGCGCGGGCCGAGCGGGCTGCGAAGCGCGGCGCTCCGGCGACCGAGGCGCCGGTGCTCCGCACCGAACCGCCGGCGACCACGGCGGTCCTGCCGATCGTCGGGCCGGCACTGCGTGGCCACGAGGCGGAGGCGACGCTCCCCGTGACACCCGCGCCGCGCCTCCAGGACGCCCCGCCGGCGACTGCCGACACGACCACGACCGCCGACCGGACCGCGGTGACGGCCTTCGCGGCCACCGAGCCCGCGGCGCCGACCGCCGCCGCACCGATGACGGAGTCCATCCCGGTGATCACCGCGACCATCGCGCTGGCCCTGGTCGCTGCGGCGCAGGACCACGCGGAGCAGCAGGACCCGGCGGCGCAGGACCACGCGGAGCAACGGGACCCGGCGGCGCAGGGTCACGCGGACCACGCGGACCACGCCGCGCTCCCGCACGTCGACGAGCCGCAGCACGCAGCCAGCGCCAGCATCTGAGGCCCGCCAGCGATACGATCACCGCATGTCCCGGTGGTTGATCGCGACGATGACGTCGATCCTGTTCATCGCGCTCGTCATCGCGGTGACCGGCTTCGAGGCGCTCCTCGCCGACGTCGAGGTCATCTCCCAGCCCGACGCCACGCCGTACCTCGGCCCCGCGATGGTGCTCGGCGGTGCGGTGGTGGTGTTCCTCGCCACGGCGGTCGGCTCCCGCGAGGGCAACCCGGGCGTCACGGGCCTCGTGGCCGCGGCGACGAGCTACCTCGTGATGCTCGGCGTCGGTGCGGTCGGGTACAGCCTGATCCGCTCCGACCTCACCGAGCTGGTGGTCTTCCCCGCGGGGTACGCGCTCGGTCCGTTCGTCGTCGGATCGGTCGTGGTGGCGCTGGTGTGCGTCGTCGGCGGGATCGCCGTGACACGGCACCAGTCGCGCTCGTCGGGGGTCCGCCCCGAGCCCGGCGATGACGGTGCCCGCCGGTAGTCTTCCAGCAGCACCAGAGGACGACGGGGGACCGATGACCGACCAGCAGCAGGCCGACGGATGGGGATCCGTCCCGGCAGTGGACTCGATCCGCGGCACGCAGGACGCACCGCCGGTGGGCGCGAGCGGACCGCAGCCGTTCCGGCGGGGCACGCCTCGGCGCCGACTCGATCGCGGACCGCTCATCGGCATCATCGCCGGCGGCGCCGCCGTCGTGCTCCTCCTCGTCGCCGGCGTGGTCGGCTACTCGGTCGGCACGTCGACGCACGCGCCCGACCGGCCGGTCCGCGCCTTCCTCGACGACCTCACCGCAGGCCGTGTCTCCGACGCGCTGGACGCCGCGGGCATCGACCACGACGAGCGCGACCTGCTCCTCACCGACGCCGCCTACGCGAAGGCGAAGGACCGCATCACCGGGTACCGGATCGCGGCCACGCGTGACGACGGCGACACCGCGACGGTCACGGCGTACCTGCGGCAGGCGGGCCGTGACGTGTCGTCCACCTTCACGCTCGACAAGACGGGTACCGAATGGGGCGTCTTCCCCGTCTGGGAGCTCGAGCCACCCCGTCTCGGCGCGGTGGACGTGAGCCTGCGCGGACCCACCGGGACGAAGGTCTCGGTCGCCGGGCAGTCCGTCGTGACGTCGAAGGACGGCACGGTGACCCTCACGGCGCTCCCCGGTTCGTACGACGTCGCGGTCGACGGCGGCAAGTGGTTCTCGGCGAAGGCGTCGACGGCGACGGTCACGGGCTTCGGGGGCACCGCCTCGAGTCCCGTCTCGATGACGACGGAGCTCACCTCGGCCGGCAAGCAGTCCGCCCAGGCAGCGGTCGACGCCTGGGTCGACGGCTGCATCGCGTCGACCGACGCCGCACCCGCCGGCTGCAGCTTCTACGCCTACGGTCAGGACGCCGCGTACACCTACTCGAACCAGAAGTGGACGCTGGACACCCGCCCGACGGTGTCGATCGGTGCGTGGGCGGCGAACGGGTGGCTCGTCACCACGACCAGCTTCGGCCGCGCGACGTTCACGGCGGACATCTCCGGCCCGGGTGGGGTCGGCACGGCCTCGGCCGGCCCGATGAACGTCAACGCCAGCGGGTACGTCACCGAGTTCACGGACGCGGGTGCGACGTTCCGGTCGGCGGTCGGCAACGGGTCGTCGGACACCGGTTCCTGACGCGCGCCCGGACGACGACGCGGTCCCGGCCCGTCCAGGAGGCGCGGTGCGGCCCCGCTGCGCCGGTCGCGGATGCCCGGGTGCACGTCACCGACCACCGCCACCGGTCCCGCCGGACCGGGCCGGCCGGAGCGCCCCGCGCCCAGCGTGACCACCCGCGTGACGGCTGTTCGCCCAGGGCACTCGTCACGCGCCTCCAGGGCGACGCGCCCGGATTGATTTCGCCGGGTTACGCGGGTAATCTCTTCCGGGTGTGCGCCTTCGGGCGTGCCCGAAAAGTCCGGTCCGACCAACGGTCGGCCGGGACACTCCGTCCCCCACTCGTCATCCGCCGTCAGGCGGTGATCAGCGTGGGACGAGGAAGCCGGCGGTCCGCGCCGGCCGGAGAACACGAGCGAAGAACCAGGAGAACAGTTGCCTACTATTCAGCAGCTGGTTCGCAAGGGTCGTACGCCCAAGGTCACCAAGACCAAGGCGCCCGCCCTGAAGGCGAACCCCCAGCAGCGTGGTGTGTGCACCCGCGTCTACACCACCACCCCGAAGAAGCCGAACTCGGCACTGCGCAAGGTCGCTCGTGTCAAGCTCTCGAACGGCACCGAGGTCACGGCCTACATCCCCGGTGAGGGCCACAACCTCCAGGAGCACTCGATGGTGCTCGTGCGCGGCGGTCGTGTGAAGGACCTCCCCGGTGTCCGCTACAAGATCATCCGCGGTGCGCTCGACACGCAGGCCGTGAAGAACCGTAAGCAGGCACGTAGCCGCTACGGCGCGAAGAAGGGTTGAGCCAATGCCTCGTAAGGGTCCCGCCCCCAAGCGTCCCGTCGTCGCAGACCCGGTCTACGGCGCACCGATCGTCTCGCAGCTCGTGAACAAGATCCTGCTCGACGGCAAGAAGGGCCTCGCCGAGCGCATCGTCTACGGTGCACTCGAAGGCGTTTCCGCCAAGAACCAGCAGGACGCCGTCGCGACGCTCAAGAAGGCGCTCGACAACGTCCGTCCGACCCTCGAGGTCCGCAGCCGCCGCGTCGGTGGCTCGACCTACCAGGTCCCGGTCGAGGTCAAGCCGCACCGCGCGAACACCCTCGCGCTCCGCTGGCTGACCTCGTACGCCAAGGCCCGTCGCGAGAAGACGATGACCGAGCGTCTCATGAACGAGATCCTCGACGCGTCGAACGGTCTCGGTGCCGCGGTCAAGCGCCGCGAGGACACGCACAAGATGGCCGAGTCGAACAAGGCCTTCGCCCACTACCGCTGGTAGTCCCGGCACCGTCCGTGCGCCGGTGGTCATGAACCCCGGCGCCCGGACGGACGCCAACCTCTCCTACAACTCTTCCGGAGGAACCCTGTGGCACAGGACGTGCTCACCGACCTGAACAAGGTCCGCAACATCGGCATCATGGCGCACATCGATGCCGGCAAGACCACGACGACCGAGCGCATCCTGTTCTACACGGGCATCACGCACAAGATCGGTGAGGTCCACGACGGCGCAGCCACGATGGACTGGATGGCGCAGGAGCAGGAGCGCGGCATCACGATCACGTCGGCCGCGACGACCTGCTTCTGGGACAACAACCAGATCAACATCATCGACACCCCCGGTCACGTGGACTTCACGGTCGAGGTGGAGCGTTCGCTCCGCGTCCTCGACGGTGCGGTCGCCGTGTTCGACGGCAAGGAGGGCGTCGAGCCCCAGTCCGAGACCGTGTGGCGTCAGGCCGACAAGTACGACGTCCCGCGCATCTGCTTCGTCAACAAGATGGACAAGCTGGGCGCCGACTTCTACTTCACGGTCGACACCATCGTCAACCGCCTCGGCGCGGAGCCCCTCGTGCTCCAGCTCCCGATCGGTGCCGAGAACGACTTCGTCGGCATCATCGACCTCATCGAGATGCACGCCAAGGTCTGGCCGGGCGACGCCAAGGGTGATGTCACCATGGGCGCCCAGTACGAGGTCCAGGAGATCCCCGCGGACCTCAAGGACCGCGCGGAGGAGTACCGCGCGAAGCTGATCGAGCGCGTCGCCGAGACCGACGACGCCCTGCTCGAGAAGTTCTTCGGTGGCGAGGAGCTCACCAAGGACGAGATCAAGGGCGCGATCCGCAAGCTCACGATCGCTTCCGAGGTCTACCCCGTCCTGTGCGGCTCGGCCTTCAAGAACCGCGGTGTCCAGCCGATGCTCGACGCCGTCATCGACTACCTCCCGTCCCCGCTCGACGTGCCGCCGATGATCGGCCACGACGTCAAGGACGAGGAGAAGGAGATCATCCGCAAGCCCGACGCGTCGGAGCCGTTCTCGGCCCTCGCGTTCAAGGTCGCGGTGCACCCCTTCTTCGGTCGTCTCACCTACGTCCGCGTCTACTCGGGCTCGATCGAGTCGGGTGCCCAGGTCATCAACTCGACCAAGGGCAAGAAGGAGCGCATCGGGAAGATCTTCCAGATGCACTCCAACAAGGAGAACCCGGTCGACAACGTGACCGCCGGCCACATCTACGCGGTCATCGGCCTCAAGGACACCACCACCGGTGACACCCTGTGCGACCCGACCAACCAGGTCGTCCTCGAGTCGATGACGTTCCCGGAGCCGGTCATCGAGGTCGCCATCGAGCCGAACACGAAGGCTGACCAGGAGAAGCTCTCCACGGCCATCCAGAAGCTCGCCGAAGAGGACCCGACGTTCCGCGTCGAGCTCAACGCCGAGACCGGTCAGACGACGATCAAGGGCATGGGCGAGCTCCACCTCGACATCCTCGTCGACCGCATGAAGCGCGAGTTCAAGGTCGAGGCGTCCGTCGGCAAGCCCCAGGTGGCCTACCGCGAAACCCTGACCAAGGTCGTCGAGCGCTACGACTACACGCACAAGAAGCAGACCGGTGGTTCCGGCCAGTTCGCGAAGGTGCAGATCGCCCTCGAGCCGATGGAAGTCACGGCCGAGAAGGTCTACGAGTTCGAGAACGCCGTCACCGGTGGTCGCGTCCCGCGTGAGTACATCCCGTCGGTCGACGCCGGTATCCAGGACGCCATGCAGGTCGGCATCCTGGCCGGGTACCCGACCGTCGGCGTGAAGGCCATCCTCAAGGACGGCGCGGCGCACGACGTCGACTCGTCCGAGATGGCGTTCAAGATCGCCGGTTCGATCGCCTACAAGGAAGCGGCCCGCAAGGCCGGTCCGGCGATCCTCGAGCCGATCATGGCCGTCGAGGTCCGCACTCCGGAGGAGTACATGGGCGACGTCATCGGTGACCTGAACTCCCGTCGTGGCCAGATCGCCTCGATGGAGGACGCCTCGGGCGTCAAGGTGGTCCGCGCGAGCGTGCCGCTGTCCGAGATGTTCGGCTACGTCGGCGACCTGCGGTCGAAGACCTCTGGTCGTGCGGTCTACTCGATGACCTTCGAGACCTACAGCCAGGTCCCGGCCAAGGTCGCCGAGGAGATCATCGCGAAGAACGCGGGGGAGTGACGCTCCAGCGTCACTCCACAGGCGGGGGTGCCCGGCGACGGGCCCCTCGCCACCAAGTACAGTAAAGACACACACTGCACGCCAACGGTTTCGAACCGGGGGCATGCTCTCCGAGTCCTGAGGAGGACCCACAGTGGCCAAGGCCAAGTTCGAGCGGACCAAGCCGCACGTCAACATCGGAACCATCGGTCACGTCGACCACGGCAAGACCACGCTCACGGCGGCGATCACCAAGGTTCTGCACGACCAGTACCCGGACCTCAACGAGGCCCGTGACTTCGCTCAGATCGACAACGCTCCCGAGGAGCGCGAGCGCGGCATCACGATCAACATCTCGCACGTCGAGTACCAGACCGACAAGCGCCACTACGCGCACGTCGACGCTCCGGGCCACGCCGACTACGTGAAGAACATGATCACGGGTGCGGCGCAGATGGACGGCGCGATCCTCGTGGTCGCCGCCACCGACGGTCCGATGCCCCAGACGCGTGAGCACGTGCTGCTCGCCCGCCAGGTCGGCGTCCCCTACATCGTCGTCGCGCTGAACAAGTCCGACATGGTGGACGACGAGGAGATCCTGGAGCTCGTCGAGCTCGAGGTCCGTGAGCTCCTCGGCTCGCAGGAGTTCGACGAGGACGCCCCCGTCGTGCAGGTCTCGGCGCTCAAGGCGCTCGAGGGCGACGACAAGTGGGTCAAGTCCGTCCAGGACCTGATGGCCGCCGTCGACGAGTCCGTTCCGGACCCGGTGCGCGCGACCGACCAGCCCTTCCTCATGCCGATCGAGGACGTCTTCACGATCACCGGTCGTGGCACGGTCGTCACCGGTCGTGTCGAGCGTGGCACGCTCGACCTGAACTCCGAGGTCGAGATCGTCGGCATCCGCCCGACGCAGAAGACCACGGTCACGGGCATCGAGATGTTCCGCAAGCTGCTCGACAAGGCCGAGGCTGGTGACAACACCGGTCTGCTCATCCGTGGCCTCAAGCGCGAGGACGTGGAGCGCGGCCAGGTCGTCGTGAAGCCGGGTTCGGTCACGCCGCACACCGAGTTCAAGGCGAACGCCTACATCCTGACCAAGGAAGAGGGCGGGCGTCACAACCCGTTCTACGCGAACTACCGTCCGCAGTTCTACTTCCGCACCACGGACGTCACCGGCGTCATCACGCTGCCCGAGGGCACCGAGATGGTCATGCCCGGCGACACCGTGTCGATGGCCGTCGAGCTGATCCAGCCGATCGCCATGGAGCCGGGTCTCCGTTTCGCCATCCGTGAGGGTGGTCGTACGGTCGGCGCCGGTACGGTCGAGGAGATCGTCAAGTAACTCCGGTTACCTGCGTCGAGCGGGGTCGGGCCTTCGGGCCCGGCCCCGCTCTGCTGTTCGCCGGGCGGCATCCGGCGGACAGACGGCCCGATTCGGAGCACGATGTGGGCCAAGCGGCCGGATCGACCGGCCACCGAGCGGCCGGGTCACCTCCGGTCGGCAGGGAGGCAGCATGGCCGGCTTCGACGACATCCAGAAGAACGTCTCCGCCAAGGCGGAGGAGGTCACCGATCGCGCGAAGGCGTTCGTGGACCAGAACAAGGACAAGATCGAGGAAGCCCTGAAGAGCGACAAGGCCGAGGAGGTCTCGGACAAGCTCATCCACGGGCTCGCCGACGGCCTGAAGAAGTTCACCGGCGGCAAGTTCGACGAGCAGATCGACAAGACCGCCGCGGACCTCGACGGCAAGATCGGCAACGACGGCGCGTAGGTCCGACGCTCCGGTCGGGACGGGAGGCGCGGCGCACGTCGTGCGCGGCGCCTCCGTCCACCTCAGGCCGGCTGCACCGCCCGCGTCACGACCCAGCGGTGCTTGCCGATCGCGCGGTCGCGGGTGAACCCGAAGCGCTCGAAGGTGGACAGCGCGCCGTGGAACAGGAACCCGGCCGGCACCGCCCCCGCGGGCTCCGGGTAGCCCTCCACGACACCCCCACCGGCGGCGGCGATGAGGTCGATCGCGCCACCGAGCGCCGCGGTCGCGACCCCCTGTCGTCGGTGCCCCGCTCGGACGTAGTTGCAGCCGATGCGCCAGTCGGGTCCCGCCCCGACGTGCGACCGTTCGTACTCGCGACGGTTCTTGATGCGCACGACCTCGGTGACCGGACCGAACTGGCACCACCCGACGCACCGGTCGTCGGCGAAGACCAACGCTGCGTGCGTGGTGCCGGCGAGGACCCGGGCGTACTTGCGCGCCCGGTTGCGGCCGGCGTCGCGTTCCGGCCCCTCGTCGTGGAAGCCGATGCAGAAGCACCCGCTCGGGAAGCCGTCGCTCGTGCTGCAGAGCTCCTCGAAGGCATCCCACGTCGACGGGTCGAGCGCACGCACGGTGTACGACGCCGGGGGTCGGGCAACGGTGGCCATGGCCGAAGCGTAGGCGCCCGGACGACTTCTCGGACTGGGCGGCACAGATGTCCCCACAAGGTGGGACGCCTTGTACCCCGGTCGGGGTGTTGTTGCGGTTTCCCGCAGCTCGATACCGTCGAGTCGCGGGACCGCACCGGTCCCGTGTGGTGACCCGAACACCCGCCTTCCCCGTCGCAGCGCCCCCTGCCTGCGCGGATGCTGTCGCGCGCGCCTTCCGGGTCTCCGATCGTCGACCCGAAGGATCAGCGTGTCTGCACAGCACCGTGCCCCCGCGCGCCGCCGCCCCGCCCGCCTGCTCGCGGGAGCTGCCGTCACCGCGCTGGTCGCGGGGAGCGCAGTCCTCCTGACCCCGCAGCTGGCATCGGCCGCCGCACCGTTCCCCGCGACGACGCTCTACGCGACCGTCTCCGGTTCCTCGACGGTCTACGCCGTGGACCGGACGAGCGGCGCCGCGACCCCCGCCGTGACGGCGCCGGGCAACGCGACCGGTCTCAACCAGATCGGCATCTCCGGCGACGGTGACGAGCTGTTCATGACCAACAGCACCACGGTCTTCGAGTACACCGCGTCGACGGACTCCTGGGAGACCGCCGCCCGGCCGAACCCGCCGTTGGTCCCGAACCAGATGGGCGGGGTGGACCCGAAGAGCGGCAAGTTCTTCTTCGGCGGGCTGTCGAACGGCTCGACGTTCAGCTTCACGTCCTACGACCCGGACACGAACACCATCTCGTCGAACGTCACCTCGGTGACGGCGGCGAACCCTCCCGGCGGCAACGGCGACCTCGCCTTCGACCGGCAGGGCAACCTCTACTTCATGTCGAGCAGTGACACCGCGGCGCAGCTGTACCGCGTCGACGCGGCCGACCTCGGTGGTGGGTCCACGACGGCGGTCGCCGTCGGGCCGGTGATCACGCCGGCGTCCCGCCTGACGTCCCTCGCCTTCGGCGACGACGGGTACCTGTACATCGCGGGCTCGACCGCGAACACGTTCCTGCAGGTCAACCCGGTCACCGGGGCCACCGTCGCGCAGCGCAGCATCAACCAGGGCGGCACCGCGCTGGCCGTCACCGACCTCGGCTCCCGGGCCGTCCCGTCGACCGGCGCCGCATCCGGTGGGTTCACGGACGGCAAGGCGAAGCCGAGCGACCAGCTGACCATCAGCGTCGGCGGCGGTGATGTCCCCAAGCCGGCGACCGCCACGACGTCCGACGGCAACGACCAGGTGACGGCGGGTCCGATCATCCTGCTCCCGGGCCAGTCGTACACGGTGACGCAGTCGCCCGGCAACACCTCCACCGACCCGGCGGACTACGACACGTCCTACGTCTGCACGAACCTGACGGACAAGTCCGTCGTCTCCTCGGGGAAGGGCATCGAGGCACCGTTCACGGTCCCGACCTCCGGCGGTGACGTGAGCTGCGCGTTCTCGAACCCGCTGAAGCCGAAGGTCGAGAACAGCTCGTCCACCGCCAACACCCCGGGCCAGCCCGCGACCGTCGACGTGCTGCAGGGCGCGACGGGCGACATCGACCCGACCACCGTGCAGCTGACCGCACCGGACGTCGCCGGCTCGACCGTGCGCGACGGCGGCAAGACCCTCACGGTCCCCGGCCAGGGCGTCTGGACCGTCGACCCGACGAGCGGTGCCGTGACCTTCACCCCGGAGGACGGCTTCACGAAGAACCCGACCCCGGTCACGTACACCGTCGCGGACACCCGCGGGAACCAGACCCAGGGGCAGGTGTCGGTCACCTACCGAGGTGCGGCGCAGGACGACGTGGCGACCACCGACCAGGGCGAGGCCGTCACCATCGACGTCCTCGACAACGACCAGGGGGGCACCGTCGCCACGTCGGTCGTGTTCCCCACCGCCGGTCAGCCCGACGGTGCCACGGTCTCCGACGACGCTCGCACGCTGAGCGTCCCCGGAGTGGGCACCTGGACGGCCGGCCCGACGACCGGTGCGGTGACCTTCACCCCGGAACCGACGTTCCGCGGGGACGCCTCGCCCGTGACGTACCGCGTGGCGGACGCCGACGGCGGCACGTCGACGGCGCAGATCGCGGTCTCCGTCGCGCCAGTCCGTCCCCGGGCAGCCGACGACACCACGACCACGCAGCAGAACACCCCGGTCACGGTCGACGTCGCCGGGGACGCCGCTTCCGGCGTCGAGCGCGGCACACCGATCGACCCGACGTCCGTCGTGTTCCCCACCTCCGGGCAACCGGACGGCGCGACGGTGTCGGACGGTGGGAAAGCGCTCACGGTCCCCGGCGAGGGTGTGTACACGGTCGACCCGGACAGCGGGAAGGTGACGTTCACCCCGGCGCAGGGCTCCACGGGCACCACCGCCCCGGTGACGTACCAGGTCAGTGACACCGGCGGTCAGTCGGCGACCGGCACCATCGTGGTGCGCGTCACCGCGGTCGCACCGACGGCGGCACCGGACAGCGCGACGACCTCGCAGGGCGAGGCGACCACGATCGACGTCCTCCGCGACGACACCGCCGGGAACGCCGGCACGCCGCTCGACCCCGCCACCGTGGTGTTCCCCGCGACGGGGCAGCCCGCCGGTGCGACCGTCTCGGACAGCGGCAAGGCGCTCACCGTCCCCGGTCAGGGCGTGTACACGGTGCACCCCGACGGCACGGTGACGTTCACGCCGGAGCCGACCTTCCGCGGACCCGGTTCGGCCGTCACCTACCAGGTCGCCGACGTGGACGGGACCACCACCTCCTCGACCGTCGCGGTCACCGTCACGCCGGTCGGCCCGGTCGCCGAGGACGACACCGCCGCCACCGCGCAGAACACCCCCGTGACGGTCGTCGCCCCGGGGAACGACCGGCCCGGTGTCCGCGGCGGTACCCCGATCGACCCGACCTTGGTCGTGTTCCCCACCGCCGGGCAGCCCGCGGGCGCGGTCGTCTCCGCGGACGGGCGCGCCCTGACCGTCACCGGCGAGGGCGTGTACACGGCGGACCCGACCACGGGTTCGGTGCTGTTCACCCCGGTGCGGGGCTGGGCCGGCACGGCGTCGACCGTGACCTACCGGATCGGTGACACCGGTGGGCAGACGGCCACCGCCACCATCAGCGTCACCGTCACCCCCGTGGCGCCCACGGCCCGTCCCGACACCGCCCGGACGGCCGCGGACACCGCGGTGACCGTCGCGGTGCTCGGCAACGACGGTGCCGGCAACGCCCGCACGCCGATCGTGCCCGGGTCGGTCCGTCTGGTGGACGCAGACGGCGCACCGATCACCTCGCTCGCGGTGCCCGGGAAGGGGACCTTCACGGTGGACACCACCACCGGTGCGGTCACCTTCGCACCGGTGGCGGGCTTCACCGGCACGCTCGAGGTCCCGTACACGATCACCGACCGGGACGGCGGCACGGCCTCGTCGACGATCACCGTGACGGTGGGTGCGGCCCCGGTGGCGACGAACGACACCCGGACCGGCACGCCCGGCGAGCCGCTGACGGTGGACGTCCTCGGCAACGACGTGGCCGGCTCGACCCCGATCGACCCCGCGTCCGTGCGCCTGGTCGACCCGGAGACGGGCGAGCTCGTCACCACGGTGACGATCCCGGAGCACGGGACCTTCACGGTGGGCGAGGACGGCACGGTCACGTTCACCCCGGTCCCCGGCTTCAGCGGCACCGTGGCGGTCCCGTACTCCGTCGCGGGTGAGGACGGGAGCCGCACCGCCGCGACCCTGACCATCACCTACCCGGCGGCGCCGGTCGTGCCGGGCATCGCGGTGAACCCCGCAGCCGGTGGCGGCGTCGTCGTGACCGGCCCGGACGGCGGGCGGCTCGCCTTCACGGGCACCGACGTCGTCTGGCAGGGCTCCGTCGCGGCGCTCCTGCTCCTGGCGGCCGGTGGCACGGTCCTCGTGCTCCGTCGTCGTCGGCTGACGGGGCGGTAGCCGACCGGACGACGGACAGGAGGCGCGGTGCCGGCTGGCACCGCGCCTCCCGTCCGTCACCGGGTCCGGTCACAGGCGGTGGCGAGTTGCATCGGGGACGTGACACGTCTCCGCCGCTCCGCGACCAACGGTCGCGGCTACCACCGCGTCCGCAGCGGGCGTGGGTTCTCGTACCGTGCCCCGGACGGCACTACCGTGACCGACCCCGCGGTCCGACAGCGCCTCGAGGACCTCGTCATCCCGCCGGCGTGGGACGACGTCTGGATCTCGCCGTACGAGAACGGCCACATCCTCGCGACCGGCATCGACGGGGCCGGGCGGCGCCAGTACATGTACCACCCCTCCTGGCGGGAGCGGATGGACCGGATCAAGTACGACCGTGCCCTCGCACTCGCCGAGTCCCTGCCGGTGGCCCGCCGCGGTGTCACCATCGACCTGCGGCGTCCGGAGCCGGACAAGCAGCGTGCGCTGGCCGCGGCCTTCCGGATGCTCGACCAGGGCTCGCTCCGGGTCGGTTCGGAGCGCTACGCCACCGAGCACGGCAGCCGGGGCCTGTCGACCCTGCTCTGCGCCCACGCGCACGTCTCCGGCAACGACATCGAGCTGGACTTCCCGGGCAAGAGCGGCCAGGAGTGGTCCTCGTCGATCCACGACCCGGACCTCGCGACGGTGATCGCCGGCATGAAGCGACGGGGCCCGAACGCCCGGCTCCTGTCGTTCCGCGAGCGGCGCGGCGCCGAGTGGGAGCCCCTCTCCGCCGAGGACATCAACGAGTACGTCAAGGACCGGGCGGGCGAGGAGTTCACCGCGAAGGACTTCCGCACGCTGCACGGCACCGTCGCCGCGGCGGTCGACCTGGCGGTCACCGGCCCGCAGCCGTCCGACGCGAAGCGGAAGAAGGCCGTGTCGCACGCGGTCAAGGTCGCGAGCGAGGAACTCGGCAACACCCCGACGGTGTGTCGACAGAGCTACATCGACCCTCGCCTCATCGACGCCTACCACCACGGCGAGACCATCGACCCGGCACGGACCCACGCCGCCGAGTCCGAGGTCCGCGCACTGCTCTACCGACAGTGACCGGGAAGGGGCTGCGATGACGTACCGTTGGACCTCGTGCCCGAACACCCCCACCCGGGCACGGAAGGACCCCACCAGTCGTGACTGACGAGTGCATCCACGGATTCCCCACCGAACTCTGCGACATCTGCGCGCCACGCCAGCGCGAGGCGGCAGAGACCCCCACCACCCCGACCCCGCGCCGCACCCGGATCACCACCTCGCTCCGGACCGTCCCCGGTCAGGCGGCGGCCCCGGCGTCCTCGCTGCGGTCCCCGGTGCCCGACCTGCCGGAGGCGCGTGACTTCGCCTCGCTCCGCGCGCACCACGTGACCCACGTGGACAACCTCGACGACATCGTGGGGTCCGGTGCGATCCTCGCGTCGGACGCCGTGACGCCCGTCGTCGACGTCGCCTCCGCCGAGGCCCGGGCCGCCCGCGCCGCCGCGACGGCCCCCGACGGCTCGCCGGTCGCCGCGCACGTGCCCTTCACCCTGTCGCCCGACGCGACGCGCTGGGACGAGCTCCGCACCGGCGCCGAGGGGGAGCGGTGGTCCGACGCGGCCCGCCGGACCCGCGCGACGGAGTACATCATGCTCGTCGTGCCGGTGTCGGCCTTCGGGGCGTCGGTCATCGTCGCCGACCAGGACGCCGACGCCGACGACGTCCGGTTCGCCGTCGGACCCGAGGCCGCGACCAACCTCATCCGTCGCACGGACTTCACCGACCCGGAGATGCACGGCCTCGAGCTGCTCGCCGGCCCGAGCGTGCCGTTCTCCGCCGTCGCGGTGATCGGCGTCCCGAACGACCGCGTCCGCCAGAGCGTCAAGGCGGTCCTCAAGGACCACGGCGGACACGCACCGCGCGTCGCGGTCTTCCCGCCGTGGTTCGTCCCCCCGGTCGTCGCCGAGTAGTCCGGAACGACCGTTCGCCACCTGCCCTCCGGACCCGCTCCGGAGGGCATGCTGCGTGACGGGGCGAGCCGCGCCTCCTGGCCGTCGATCCGCATGGATCCGCGGGAACCGGCCCGTTCCGACACGCCCGTGAATCGCGACACGCCCGGGTTGCACGGATGCCGTGCCTATGCGAGACTTGTCCGGTTCCGAATTCCGCGCGCGTTCGCGTGCGCAGGATCACTGCTCTGGCAGTGCACAACCCCCCTGTCCAGCAGGGCTGGGTTGGGCCGCAGGCAGCAGAACACGATCGACTCCCCACCAAGCGTGACGGGCACTGCTGTGCCCGGACCGTGCGGGAGACGACATGCCCACGCTGAACGGCCCAGGTCGCTCCGCGCGGTTGACACGAGAACAGCGGTCATCCCCAGCGGATGCGGCCGGTTGGTTCACAGAAAACAGCCAAGCCCTGCAGGAATGCACGGTGACGGCGGCGTCAGGCGGCCCGAGGGTGCGCGGCGCAGAGAGGACAAAGAGACACATGGCGGGACAGAAGATCCGCATCCGGCTCAAGTCGTACGACCACGAGGTCATCGACACGTCGGCCCGGAAGATCGTCGACACGGTGACCCGTGCCGGTGCGACCGTGGTCGGCCCGGTGCCGCTCCCCACCGAGAAGAACGTGGTCACCGTGATCCGTTCTCCCCACAAGTACAAGGACTCGCGCGAGCACTTCGAGAAGCGCACGCACAAGCGGGTCATCGACATCGTCGACCCGACGCCGAAGGCCGTCGACTCGCTCATGCGACTCGACCTCCCGGCCGACGTCAACATCGAGATCAAGCTGTAAGGGGGCTGGACTGATGGCGAACTCAACCAAGACCGTCAAGGGCCTCCTCGGCAAGAAGCTCGGGATGACCCAGGTGTGGGACGAGAACAACAAGTTCATCCCCGTCACCGTGATCGAGGTCGGCCCCAACGTGGTCACCCAGATCCGCAACGTCGAGCGCGACGGCTACGAGGCGATCCAGATCGCCGCCGGCGCCATCGACCCGCGCAAGGTCAACAAGCCGGCCGCCGGCCACTTCGAGGCCGCCGGGGTCACCCCGCGCCGCACCCTCACGGAGATCCGCACCAACGACTCCGCTGAGTACTCGCTCGGCCAGGAGCTCACCGTCGACACGTTCGAGGCGGGCCAGAAGGTCGACGTCGTCGGCACCTCCAAGGGCAAGGGCTTCGCCGGTGTCATGAAGCGCCACGGCTTCGCCGGTGTGTCCGCTTCGCACGGTGCCCACCGCAACCACCGCAAGCCCGGTTCCATCGGTGCTTCGTCGACCCCGTCGCGTGTCTTCAAGGGCATGCGCATGGCCGGTCGCATGGGTGGCGAGCGTGTGACCGTCCTCAACCTCACGGTGCACGCCGTCGACGCCGAGAAGGGTCTGCTGCTCGTCAAGGGCGCCGTCCCCGGTGCTCGCGGTCGCTCCGTCTTCGTCCGCACCGCCGTGAAGGGTAAGTGATCATGGCCACCACGACCGCAACCACGATCGACGTCCTCGACGCATCGGGCGTCAAGTCCGGCTCCGTCGAGCTCCCCGCCGAGCTCTTCGACGTCGAGACCAACGTCCCGCTGATCCACCAGGTCGTCACCGCGCAGCTCGCAGCCGCGCGTCAGGGCACCCACAAGACCAAGAACCGCGGCGAGGTCCGCGGTGCTGGTCGCAAGCCGTTCAAGCAGAAGGGCACCGGCCGCTCCCGTCAGGGTTCGGTCCGCGCACCGGAGCACACCGGCGGTGGCGTCGTCCACGGACCGACCCCGCGCGACTACTCGCAGCGCACCCCGAAGAAGATGATCGCCGCTGCTCTGCTCGGCTCGCTCTCGGACCGCGCCCGCGGTGGCCGCATCTCCGCTGTGGAGGGCTTCGTCGCGGCCGATGTGCCGTCGACCAAGACCGCCCGCACGCTCCTCGAGAAGGTCGCGCCCGTCAAGCACGTGCTGATCGTGCTCGAGCAGGACGACGAGCTCACGCTCAAGTCGATCCGCAACCTGCCGAACGTCCACGCGCTCTCGTACGGCCAGCTCAACGCCTACGACGTGCTCAAGGCCGACGCGCTCGTCTTCAGCAAGAGCGCACTCGACGCCTTCATCGCGTCGAAGACCGCGAAGGAGATCTCCGCATGAGCGGCTTCAACAAGGACCCGCGCGACATCATCATCTCGCCGGTCGTCTCGGAGAAGAGCTACGGCCTGATCGACCAGGGCAAGTACACGTTCATCGTGGACCCCCGCTCGAACAAGACCGAGATCAAGCTCGCCATCGAGAAGATCTTCGACGTCAAGGTCGCGAGCATCAACACGCTGAACCGTCCGGGCAAGACCCGTCGCACGCGCTTCGGCATGGGCAAGCGCAAGGACACCAAGCGTGCCATCGTGACGCTCAAGTCCGGTTCGATCGACATCTTCACGGCTGTCGGCTGAGGACCTTAAGGGATTAATCATGGCTATTCGTAACTACAAGCCGACGACCCCCGGTCGTCGCGGCTCGTCGGTCGCCGACTTCGCTGAGATCACCCGGTCGACGCCGGAGAAGTCGCTGCTCCGCCCGCTGCCGAAGACCGGTGGCCGCAACAGCTCCGGTCGCATCACGACCCGTCACATCGGTGGTGGCCACAAGCGCCAGTACCGCGTGATCGACTTCCGTCGTCACGACAAGGACGGCGTCGACGCCAAGGTCGCACACATCGAGTACGACCCGAACCGCACCGCGCGCATCGCGCTCCTGCACTACGTGGACGGCACGAAGCGCTACATCATCGCGCCGAACAAGCTCAAGCAGGGCGACGTCATCGAGCAGGGCCCCGGCGCCGACATCAAGCCCGGCAACAACCTGCCGCTCCGCAACATCCCGGTGGGTACGGTCGTGCACGCGATCGAGCTCCGCCCCGGTGGCGGCGCGAAGATGGCCCGCTCGGCCGGCGCCTCGGTGCGTCTCGTCGCCAAGGACGGCCCCTACGCGCAGCTCCGTCTGCCGTCGGGCGAGGTCCGCAACGTCGACGCCCGCTGCCGCGCCACGATCGGCGAGGTCGGCAACGCCGAGCAGTCGAACATCAACTGGGGCAAGGCCGGCCGCATGCGCTGGAAGGGCGTCCGCCCGACCGTCCGTGGTGTCGCGATGAACCCGGTCGACCACCCGCACGGTGGTGGCGAGGGCAAGACCTCCGGTGGCCGTCACCCGGTCAGCCCGTGGGGTCAGGCCGAGGGTCGCACGCGCAAGCCGAACAAGCCGAGCGACAAGCTCATCGTCCGTCGCCGTAACGCCGGCAAGAAGCGCAAGTAGGAGTTCAGAAGATGCCACGCAGTCTGAAGAAGGGCCCCTTCGTCGACGAGCACCTGCTCCGCAAGGTCGTCACGCAGAACGAGGCCAACACCAAGAACGTGATCCGTACCTGGTCGCGTCGCTCGATGATCATCCCGAACATGCTCGGGCACACGATCGCCGTGCACGACGGCCGCAAGCACATCCCGGTGTTCGTCACCGAGTCGATGGTCGGTCACAAGCTCGGCGAGTTCGCGCCGACCCGCACCTTCCGTGGTCACGTGAAGGACGACAAGAAGGGCCGTCGCCGCTAAGGCGGCGACGCAGAGGAGGAACGAAATGGTGGAGTCGATCGCACGCGTGCGACACATCCGCGTCACGCCTCAGAAGGCCCGTCGCGTCATCGAGCTGATCCGCGGCAAGCAGGCCCACGAGGCCCTCGCCATCCTGAAGTTCGCCCCCCAGGGCGCTTCGGAGCCCGTGTACAAGCTGGTCGCCTCGGCGATCGCGAACGCCCGGGTGAAGGCGGACTCGACGAACAGCTTCCTCGACGAGCGCGACCTCTACGTGAGCCGCGTCTTCGTCGACGAAGGCACGACCCTGAAGCGGTTCCAGCCGCGCGCCCAGGGCCGCGCCTTCCGCATCAACAAGCGCACCAGCCACATCACGGTCGTCCTCGCGACGCCGGATGAGGTCGAGGCTGCCGCGACGAGCAAGAAGGCGAGCAAGTAATGGGCCAGAAGGTCAACCCGTACGGCTTCCGTCTCGGGATCACGACGGACCACGTCTCGCACTGGTTCACCGACAGCACGAAGCCGGGTCAGCGCTACGCCGACTACGTGGCCGAGGACATCAAGGTGCGCGAGTACCTGAAGAAGACCCTCGACCGTGCCGGCGTCGCCCGCATCGAGCTCGAGCGCACCCGTGACCGCGTCCGCGTGGACATCCACACCGCGCGTCCGGGCATCGTCATCGGTCGCCGTGGCGCCGAGGCGGAGCGCGTCCGTGGGGAGCTCGAGAAGCTCACCAAGAAGCAGATCCAGCTGAACATCCTCGAGGTCAAGAACCCCGAGACCGAGGCTCAGCTCGTCGCGCAGGGCATCGCCGAGCAGCTCTCCGCTCGTGTCGCGTTCCGTCGCGCCATGCGCAAGGGCCTGCAGGGTGCACAGCGCGCCGGCGCCAAGGGTGTCCGCATCCAGGTGTCGGGTCGTCTCGGCGGCGCCGAGATGTCGCGCTCGGAGTTCTACCGCGAGGGCCGCGTGCCCCTGCACACGCTCCGCGCGAACATCGACTACGGCTTCTACGAGGCCCGGACCACGTTCGGCCGCATCGGCGTGAAGGTCTGGATCTACAAGGGCGACATCACGAACAAGGAGCTCGCTCGCGAGCAGGCGAACCAGCGTTCGTCGCGCCCCGAGCGTCGTGGCGGCCCCCGTGGCGAGCGCGGCGACCGCCGTGGCGGCGACCGCGGTGGACGCCAGCAGCAGGCTCCGCAGGACGCGCCGGCCGGCGCAGGAGTTGAGGCGTAACCATGCTTATTCCCCGTCGAGTCAAGCACCGCAAGCAGCACCACCCGAAGCGTTCGGGCCAGGCCACCGGTGGCACCAAGGTGTCGTTCGGTGACTACGGCATCCAGGCGCTCACGCCCGCTTACGTGACCAACCGTCAGATCGAGTCCGCTCGTATCGCCATGACGCGTCACATCAAGCGTGGCGGCAAGGTGTGGATCAACATCTACCCGGACCGTCCGCTCACGAAGAAGCCGGCCGAGACCCGCATGGGTTCCGGTAAGGGTTCCCCCGAGTGGTGGGTCGCCAACGTCAAGCCGGGCCGTGTGCTCTTCGAGCTCTCCGGCGTCAACGAGGACATCGCCCGCGAGGCGCTGACCCGTGCAATCCACAAGCTGCCCCTCAAGGCACGCATCATCAAGCGCGAGGAGGGCGACGCATAATGGCGATCGGTTCCAAGGAGCTCCGTCCGACGGAGCTCGACACGTTCGAGAACGAGCGTCTTGCTGACGAACTGAAGAAGGCCAAGGAGGAGCTCTTCAACCTCCGCTTCCAGTCGGCCACCGGCCAGCTGGAGAGCCACGGTCGTCTCCGTGCCGTCAAGCGCGACATCGCTCGCATCTACACCGTCCTCCGCGAGCGCGAGCTCGGCATCCGTGCCACCCCCGCGCCCGTCGAGACCGCCCCCAAGGCCAAGAAGACGACCAAGAAGGCTGAGAAGCCGGCTGAGTCGGCCGAGGCCGAGACCGCCGAGGAGAAGTAATGGCGAACGAAGAGAAGACCTCCGCCGCCTCCGCTCGCGGCTACCGCAAGACGCGTCGTGGCTACGTCACGAGCGACAAGATGGACAAGACCATCGTGGTCGAGGTCGAGGACCGCGTGAAGCACGCGCTCTACGGCAAGATCATCCGTCGGACGTCCAAGGTGAAGGCCCACGACGAGCTCGGCACCGCTGGTGTCGGCGACCTCGTCGTGATCAGCGAGACCCGTCCCCTCAGCGCTTCCAAGCGCTGGCGCCTGGTCGAGATCCTCGAGAAGGCCAAGTAGGCCCAGGCCTACTTCGGAATAGGAGACAGCAGTGATTCAGCAGGAATCCCGCCTCAAGGTCGCCGACAACACGGGTGCCAAGGAGATCTTGACCATCCGCGTGCTCGGTGGCTCGGGTCGTCGCTACGCCGGTCTCGGTGACGTCATCGTCGCCACGGTGAAGGACGCCATCCCCGGCGGCAACGTGAAGAAGGGTGACGTCGTCAAGGCGGTCATCGTTCGCACCAAGAAGGAGACCCGTCGTCAGGACGGCTCCTACATCAAGTTCGACGAGAACGCGGCAGTGATCCTCAAGGCCGACGGCGACCCGCGCGGTACGCGCATCTTCGGTCCGGTCGGTCGCGAGCTCCGTGACAAGAAGTTCATGAAGATCATCTCGCTCGCGCCGGAGGTGCTGTAAGCCATGGCGAACATCAAGAAGGGTGACCTGGTCCAGGTCATCACGGGTGCCAAGCAGGAGCGCGGCGGTGACCGTGGCAAGCAGGGCAAGGTCATCGAGGTCCTCAAGGACAAGAACCGCGTCGTCGTCGAGGGCGTGAACTTCGTCACGAAGCACGTCCGCGTCGGCCAGACGCAGCGCGGCTCGAAGACCGGTGGCATCGAGCAGCACGAGGCTCCGATCCACGTGTCGAACGTCGCCATCGTCGACCCGAAGACCAAGAAGCCGACCCGCGTCGGTTTCCGCAACGAAGAGGTGGAGAAGGACGGCGTCAAGAAGACCGTCCGAGTCCGCTACGCCAAGAAGTCGGGTGAGAAGCTCTGATGACCGACACGACTGCCGCGCCGGCGACCAAGGTCGAGCCGCGCCTCAAGCAGAAGTACAAGAACGAGATCAAGGCTGCCCTCACCGAGCAGTTCGGGTACGCGAACGTCAACCAGGTCCCCGGCCTGGTCAAGGTCGTCGTGAACACCGGTGTCGGTGAGGCCGCTCGCGACTCGAAGATCATCGAGGGGGCCATCAAGGACCTCACGGCGATCACGGGTCAGAAGCCCCAGGTCACGAAGGCCCGCAAGTCCATCGCGCAGTTCAAGCTGCGTGAGGGCCAGGCCATCGGCGCGCACGTCACCCTCCGTGGTGACCGCGCGTGGGAGTTCATCGACCGTCTCGTGACCCTCGCACTGCCCCGCATCCGCGACTTCCGCGGTCTCAGCGACAAGCAGTTCGACGGCAACGGCAACTACACGTTCGGTCTCACGGAGCAGTCCGTGTTCCACGAGATCGACCAGGACCGCATCGACCGCGTGCGTGGCTTCGACATCACCGTCGTGACCACCGCGAAGTCGGACGACGAGGGCCGCGCGCTGCTCCGCCAGCTCGGGTTCCCGTTCCGTTCTGCCGAGCAGACGGTCTAAGATACTTCGGGCGGTGCGGGCCGGAGGATTCACGTCCTCCGGCCCGCACGCACGAACACACCGATCAAGGGGAACCGCCCCGGGATCACCCGATCGCTCAGGTCGGCATTCGTGGAACGGGTGTCGAAACCAGGCGAAGAATGGACGACCATCATGACGATGACCGATCCGGTCGCAGACATGCTGACCAGATTGCGGAACGCGAACTCGGCGCACCACGACGCCGTCTCGCTTCCCAGCTCCAAGCTGAAGAAGAACATCGCTGAGATCCTCAAGCGCGAGGGCTACATCAGCGAGTGGAAGATCGAAGACGCCCGCGTGGGCGAGACCCTCACGATCGACCTGAAGTACGGCCCCGAGCGCGAGCGTTCGATCGCCGGCATCAAGCGCGTCTCGAAGCCCGGTCTCCGGGTGTACGCGAAGTCGACGGAGATCCCCCAGGTCCTCGGTGGCCTCGGCGTGGCGATCCTCTCGACCTCGTCGGGACTGCTCACCGACCGCGAAGCCGAGCAGAAGGGCGTGGGTGGGGAAGTCCTCGCCTACGTGTGGTGACCGACAATGTCTCGTATCGGACGTCTTCCCATTGACATCCCCGCTGGCGTGACCGTCTCCATCGACGGTCAGAACGTCGCGGTCAAGGGCCCGAAGGGCGAGCTCGCGCTCGTCGTCGCGGAGCCCATCCAGGCCAAGGTCGAGGAGAACCAGGTCCTCGTCACCCGACCGGACGACGAGCGCAGCTCGCGTGCGCTCCACGGCCTGACCCGCACCCTCATCGCGAACAACATCGTCGGCGTGACCCAGGGCTACTCCAAGGGCCTCGAGGTCGTCGGCACCGGTTACCGCGTGCAGGCGAAGGGCAACAACGTCGAGTTCGCGCTCGGCTACTCCCACCCGATCACGGTCGAGCCGCCCGCGGGCATCAGCTTCGCCGTCGAGGGCAACAACAAGCTGACCGTCAACGGCATCGACAAGCAGTCCGTCGGCGAGGTCGCTGCAAACATCCGCAAGCTGCGCAAGCCCGAGCCCTACAAGGGCAAGGGTGTCCGCTACGCCGGCGAGATCGTGCGCCGCAAGGCCGGAAAGTCAGGTAAGTGATCATGGGTCTCCTCAAGACACGAGGGAAGAGCAAGTCGGCCGCCAAGGCGCGCCGTCACAACCGCCTCCGCAAGAAGATCACCGGCACCGAGGCCCGTCCGCGTCTCGCTGTCACCCGTTCGGCGCGTCACGTGTTCGTCCAGGTCATCGACGACGCCAAGGGCCACACGCTGGCCAGCGCGTCGACGATGGAGGCCGACCTCCGTACGTTCGACGGCGACAAGACCGCCAAGGCCCGTCGTGTCGGCGAACTCCTCGCCGAGCGCGCGAAGGCCGCTGGCGTCGAGGCCGTGGTCTTCGACCGCGGTGGTAGCAAGTACGCCGGTCGCGTCGCCGCGATCGCCGACGGTGCCCGTGAAGGAGGGCTGAACCTGTGAGCGACATCGCGAACACGAACGAAGACGCCAACGTCGAGACGACCGAGGCCGCTGAGGCGACCGAGGCCGAGGCCACGAGCACCACGGCCCCCGCGGCCAAGGAGCCCGAGGTCCCCGTCGTCGAGCGCCCCGTCGAGACCGCAGCCGGTTCGGCATCGAACAACCGCGACTCCGCCGACAACCGTGGCCGCCGTGGTGGCGGTCGTGACCGTCAGCAGGGTGGCGGCCGTGGCAACGACCGCAACGGTCGGGGTGGCGACAGCCAGTTCCTCGAGCGCGTCGTGACCATCAACCGCGTCTCCAAGGTCGTCAAGGGTGGTCGTCGCTTCAGCTTCACCGCGCTCGTCGTCGTCGGTGACGGCAACGGTCTCGTGGGTGTCGGCTACGGCAAGGCCCGCGAGGTCCCGACCGCCATCTCGAAGGGCGTCGAGGAAGCGAAGAAGAACTTCTTCCGCGTCCCGCGCGTCGGCAACACGATCCCGCACCCGGTGCAGGGCGAGGCCGCTGCCGGCGTCGTGCTCCTCCGTCCGGCCGCTGCCGGTACCGGTGTCATCGCCGGTGGTCCGGTCCGCGCCGTCCTCGAGTGCGCTGGCATCCACGACGTCCTGAGCAAGTCGCTCGGTTCGTCGAACACCATCAACATCGTGCACGCGACCGTCGAGGCGCTGCAGCAGCTCGAGGAGCCCCGTGCGGTCGCAAGCCGTCGCGGTCTCCCCGTCGACCGGGTCGTCCCGGACCGTCTGCTCCAGGCCGAGGCCGCTGCTCTGCGTGCCGCGTCCGAGAAGGCAGGTGCGTGATGGCGATGCTGAAGATCACGCAGACGAAGTCCGTTATCAGCGAGAAGCAGTACCAGCGCGACACGCTCCGCAGCCTGGGTCTCAAGCGCATCGGCCGTACGGTCCTGCGTGAGGACAACGCCCAGAACCGCGGGTACGTCGCAACGGTCGCGCACCTCGTGAAGGTCGAGGAGGTCGACGCATGAGCGACGAGAAGAACGAGCGCGTGCAGGTCCTGAAGCTGCACCACCTCCGTCCGGCAGAGGGCGCCAAGAAGGCGCGCACCCGCGTCGGTCGTGGTGAGGGCTCCAAGGGCAAGACCGCCGGCCGTGGTACCAAGGGCCAGAAGGCTCGTTACCAGGTCAAGGTCGGCTTCGAGGGTGGGCAGATGCCGCTGCACATGCGCACCCCGAAGCTCCGCGGGTTCAAGAACCCGTTCCGTGTCGAGTACCAGGTCGTGAACCTGGACAAGATCGCGGAGCTCTACCCCAACGGTGGCGACGTCACCGTCGCGGACCTGGTCGCCAAGGGCGCCGTCCGCAAGAACGAGAAGGTCAAGGTTCTCGGTCAGGGTGACATCAGCGTGAAGCTGACGGTCTCGGTCGACAAGGTCTCGGCGTCCGCCGCCGAGAAGATCGCGGCTGCTGGCGGCACCGTCTCCCAGTAACCCCCGTCGGCGGCCCGTGCGTGTGCGCCCGGGCCGCCGTTACGGTGTCCTTGACAGTGGTCGGCGTCCGCCGGCCAGGTCGGTCCTGCCGACCGCACCGGTGACGGCCCTTCGACGGGCCGCCGGTCCCAGAAGTTCGGAGTCCTCGTGTTCAGAGCGGTCGCGCGCATCATGCGCACCCCAGATCTTCGCAAGAAGATCGGCTTCACCCTCGCGATCATCGCGCTGTTCCGCCTGGGGTCGTACATCCCCGCGCCGTTCGTCGACTACGCATCCGTGCAGACCTGTCTCGCCAGCGCATCGTCGCAGCAGGGTCTCTACGACCTGATCAACCTCTTCTCCGGCGGCGCGCTGCTGAAGCTGTCGGTCTTCGCGCTCGGCATCATGCCGTACATCACGTCGTCGATCATCGTGCAGCTGCTCCGCGTGGTCATCCCGCACTTCGACGCCCTCTACAAGGAGGGGCAGTCCGGTCAGGCGAAGCTGACGCAGTACACGCGCTACCTCACCATCGCGCTCGGCGTGCTGCAGTCCACCACCCTGATCACGGTCGCCCGTTCCGGCGCCCTGTTCGGCACCAACGCCTCGGCCTCCTGCTCGTCGATCATCTCGAACGACAGCTGGTACGCGATCATGCTCATGGTCGTCACGCTGACCGCCGGTACCGGCCTCATCATGTGGATGGGCGAGCTCGTCACCGAGCGCGGCATCGGCAACGGCATGTCGCTCCTGATCTTCACGTCCATCGCGGCGCAGTTCCCCTCGGCGCTCTGGGCGATCGAGCAGTCGAACGGCTTCGAGCTCTTCCTGTTCGTCATCCTCGTCGGCCTGGTCATCATGATGGCCGTCGTGTTCGTCGAGCAGTCGCAGCGACGGATCCCGGTGCAGTACGCCAAGCGGATGGTCGGTCGTCGCACCTACGGTGGCAACAACACGTACATCCCGATCAAGGTGAACATGGCCGGCGTCGTGCCCGTCATCTTCGCCTCGTCGCTGCTCTACCTGCCGGCCCTGGTCGCGCAGTTCAACCAGCCTTCCGACGGCAGCGAGCCGGCGGCCTGGGTGACCTGGATCCAGAACAACCTGACCTCGGGTGACAACTGGTTCTACATGGTCCTGTACTTCCTGCTCATCGTCGGGTTCACGTACTTCTACGTCGCGATCACCTTCAACCCCGAAGAGGTCGCCGACAACATGAAGAAGTACGGCGGCTTCATCCCGGGCATCCGGGCCGGCCGTCCGACGGCCGAGTACCTCGACTACGTCCTGACCCGGGTGACGTTGCCCGGCTCCCTGTACCTCGGTCTCATCGCACTGATCCCGCTGGCGGCGCTTGCGTTCTTCGGTGCGAACCAGAACTTCCCGTTCGGTGGCGCGAGCATCCTCATCATCGTGGGTGTCGGCCTCGAGACCGTGAAGCAGATCGACTCGCAGCTGCAGCAGCGTCACTACGAAGGGCTTCTCCGTTGAGCGCACGTCTCATCATCGTCGGACCTCCCGGAGCCGGGAAGGGCACCCAGGCCGGTCGCATCGCCGACGCGTTCGGGATCCCCGCCGTCTCGACGGGTGACATCTTCCGCAAGAACGTCGCAGAGGGCACCCCGCTCGGCGTCCAGGCGAAGGCGATCATGGACGCGGGCGACTACGTCCCCGACTCGCTCACGAACGAACTCGTGAAGTCCCGCCTGCACGAGGCGGACGCCGAGCACGGCTTCCTGCTCGACGGGTACCCCCGCACGGTCGGACAGGTCGAGTACCTCGACGCGCTGCTCGCCGAGCAGGGCACCGGCATCGACGCGGTCATCCAGCTCGTCGCCGACCAGGACGAGCTCGTCGGCCGGCTGCTGAAGCGTGCCGAGGAGCAGGGCCGGAGCGACGACAACGAGGAGACCATCCGTCGTCGTCAGCAGGTGTACACGGAGCAGACCGCACCGATCGTCGGCGCGTACGGCGAGCGTGGGCTCGTCCTCGACGTGGACGGCCTCGGCAGCATCGACGAGGTCGGGGACCGGATCCAGGCCGCGCTGTCCGCACGTGGGCTGACCGCGGGCGTCTGACACGAGCGTGGTGCGCTTCCGCAAGCCGTCGATCTACAAGACGCCGGACGAGCTCCGCGCGATGGTGCGCCCGGGGCTGCTCACGCACGACGCGCTGACGGCCGTCCGTGCGGCGATCCGTCCCGGTGTCACGACGCTGGAGCTGGACACGATCGCCGAGCGGACCATCCGTGAGGGCGGCGGGATCCCGAACTTCCAGCTGGTACCGGGCTACCGGCACACGCTGTGCGTGTCCGTGAACGACGAGATCGTGCACGGCATCCCCGGGGAGCGCGTGCTCCAGCCGGGCGACGTCGTGTCGGTCGACGCCGGAGCCGAGGTCGACGGCTGGAACGGTGACAGTGCGTTCACGGTCGTCGTACCGGGCGGTGACGCCGGGGTCACCGCGGCTCGGCAGACGCTCTGCGACACCACCGAGCGTGCGCTCTGGCACGGCATCGCCGCGCTCGCGCACGCGAAGCACCTGCACGAGGTCGGCGCCGTCATCGAGGACGCCATCGACGAGACCGGTGCGTGGGGCATCGTCGAGGACTACACCGGCCACGGCATCGGACGTTCGATGCACGAGGGCCCGCCGGTGTTCAACTACCGCGTGCGCGGCGCCGGCCCGGTGGTCAAGCCCGGGCTCGTCGTGGCGATCGAACCGATGGTCACGGCCGGCGCGATCGACAGCTCGACGGACGACGACGACTGGACGGTCCGTACCCTCGACGGTTCGGACGCGGCGCACTGGGAGCACAGCATCGCGGTGCACGCCGACGGCATCTGGGTGCTGACCGCCGCCGACGGCGGCGCGGCGGGCCTGGCCCCACTGGGTGTGACGCCCGTCCCGATCCCGTAGGTCGCGCCCGTCGAGCGGTGCCCGTCCGTGGTCCTGGAGGCGCGGGTCGGCCCGGTCACGCGCCTCCCGGCCGCCGTGCGCGTCCGTCCACGGCATGCGTCCGTCGGCTCGGCACGTCACGCCCGCGACGCTCGCCGCCGGACGGCGCGGTCGTCGCCGGCCGTGCCCGAGTTCGCCCGAGGTGCCCGCGCTCGCGCCCGCGGGACCGCGCC